>JAFGNE010000019.1 GCA_016927155.1 Candidatus Peregrinibacteria bacterium | reverse complement strand
TTTTGCCATCAACTTCGCGCTCAAATACGGTTCCGGGGAAAGCATACGGCAAACCGTTGAACTCAGCCTGCTTTTCGCCATCAGCGTGGCCGCGGCCTGCGTACCACAGGGACTGCCGGCCCAGGTCAGCGTCGCTCTTTCTTTGGGGGTGGGGCGGTTGGCCAGGAAAAACGCGGTCGTCAAAAAACTTTCCGCTGTGGAAACGCTGGGCAGTACCACTGTGATCTGTTCAGATAAGACAGGAACGATCACCAAGAATGAAATGACCATCACGCACGCCTGGGCGCGTGGCAGGATTTTTGAAATCACTGGCGAGGGTTATGACCCCGAAGGGGCCATTCTGGAAAACGGGAAGCCATTCAATCTCCAGACATCTGAAAGTCTTAAGGCGTTTTTTGAAGACGGTTTTTTGTCTTCTAACGGCCGCGTGAACCCGCCCGACAAAGAGCACGCGGGATGGTACGCGATCGGCGACCCCACCGAAGCGGCTTTTACCCCGTTCGCCCTGAAGGCCGGCCTTGATCCCGCCGGTTTGGACAGACGTTTTCCCGTTAAGGCGCAACTTCCTTTTGATAGCGCGAGGAAACGCATGACCGTCATCCGCGGACACGGGGAAAAGACCATCGCGTACATGAAAGGCAGCCTGGAAAGTGTCCTGGCCATTTGCACTCAAATTAATCTAAAAGGGGAGCCCGAGGCGCTTTCGGAGGAAACGCGACGGAAAATTATGGAAAAAGGGAATGAATTTGCCGGACAGGCGCTCCGCGTCATCGCGCTCGCTTACCGCGATTTTAAGGAAACGCCGCCGGATTTTTCTGTTGAGGCGACGGAAAAAGAGTTCGTGTTCGCCGGTTTTGTGGCCATGATTGATCCGCCGCGCATTGCCGTGAAAGAGGCAGTACAAAACGCTTATAACGCCCATATTCGCGTGATGATGATCACGGGAGATAATGCCGTAACGGCACAAGCCATCGCGCGGCGCATCGGCCTGCAGGCGGAAAATGGTGAAATCACCGTGTTTACCGGAGATGAAATTAAGGCGATGGCCGATCAGGATCTTCGCCAAATCCTCATGGCCCGTTCCATTATTTTTTCACGGGTTTCGCCGCAAGACAAATTCCGCCTCGTCACCCTTTTGAAGAGAATGGGTGAGGTGGTGGCCGTCACGGGGGACGGCGTGAACGACACGCTTAGCCTCAAACGTTCCGATATCGGCGTGGCTATGGGGAAAATGGGTTCCGAAGTGGCTAAAGAGGCGTCCGAGATCATTTTGCTGGATGACAATTTCGGTACGCTCACTTCCGCCATCCGCGAGGGGCGCACTGTTTTCAATAACCTCAAAAAAACGATCCTTTCCACTATCACTTCAAATAACGGTGAACTTTTTTGCGTTCTCCTCGGTTTTGTTGGCATGATGTTCGGTTTGCCCGCGCCTATTACCGCGGTGCAGATCCTCGCGATTGACCTTATCGGCGAGATGCTCCCTTTAACCGCGCTCACTTTTGACCGCGCGGAGGCCGGGCTTATGGATATCCCGCCGCGCGACCTCAAACAACACATCATTAACCGCAAGAGCCTGGCCAGCCTCCTTTTTTACGGATTTTGGATGGGAACGGCAGGATTTTTTTCTTTCGTAATGGTCCATCATTTCGGCGGGATGAGCAAAGAGGCCGGCCGGGCCGCCGCTTATATGAGCATCATCCTCTGCCAGTTCATGAACATCCTTTCGCGCCGGACGGAACGCACCCTGTTTACCCGTTATTTTTTTACCAATCCCCAGTTGTGGGGGTCGTTCCTATTTTCTGCCATTGCTGTTTCCATTCTTATCTATGCGCCTTGGATCAACGTATGGTTCGGGTTTGCGCCTGTCCCTTTACGCTTCCTCTGGTATCCCGCTTTGGGGGTTTTGGTGTTTTTATTCTGGCATGAACTTAAAAAGATGTTTTTTTCTGCTGGATAATCGGTTAAACTATTTGTGTTTTTAATAAGGCCAATATGCAAAAAAACCATGCTATCGTCGATATCCAGAAATATTTCCTGGTCGGCATCCTTTTGGTTCTTGTCATTTCTTTGATGACGTTTATTTCCTCTTTTCTGAGCACCTTGCTCATTGCCGGCGTCATCGTTACGGCCATTTATCCCCTTCACAAGCTTCTCAACCAAAAAATCCATATTCCCCGCAGTCTTTCCGCCCTGCTTTCCCTGGTATTGGCGGCGGTCATCATCATCGGCCCCCTTATCTTGTTCTTTTTTATGGTGGCCAACCAGGCCGTGGACGCTTACGCGGTGGTGAGTGCCAAGGTGAGTTTGCTCGGGCAGGATTTTCACCTGCTTCCCGCCATGCTCCAAAAACCGCCTTTTAGCGAATGGATAGCCAAATGGGAAGAATACAATCCCATCTCCGCCTCGGACCTCATCCAGGCGGCGCAGGATTTTGTGGGTAACCTGAGTGCCATCCTACTGAAACAGACCACCAATGTGCTCAAGAACCTTTCACTGTTCATTGTCCACGCCATTGTCTTTTTCCTGGCCATGTTTTACTTCCTGCGCGACGGGAAACAGCTGATTGAATATGTCAAATCGCTCATGCCCCTCTCACGCGAGTACCGCGAAGAACTTTTCAACAAGCTGAACCACCTGAGTTACGCCATCATTTACGGGTTTTTCGGCACAGCCATCATCCAGGGCTTCCTTGTCGGTTTCGGGTTCGCTCTGGTGGGCATATCCAATGCCGCGTTCTGGGGCATGACGGCAGGTATTTTCTCTTTTATTCCCTATATCGGCACGGCCGTCATCAGCATTCCCGCCATCATCGCCCTCCTTATTGGCAAGCATTTTATTGCCGCCTTGTTCCTGCTCATTTGGAGCGTGGCCATTGTGAGCACTTCGGATAATGTTGTGAAGCCTTACCTTATCGGCGCTTCCGCTTCCCTGCATCCGCTTGCCGTCCTTCTTGTTATCCTCGGCGGCGCTTTCGCTTTTGGGTTCAGCGGGCTTTTGTTCGCCCCTTTTGTGCTTACCCTTGCCCTTTCATTCCTCCACATTTATCGCCTGGAGTACAAGGATATTTTGGATCCGGGAAAGGAGGGGGGTGAAAAACCAAAAAAATAAAATGACTTTTTCATGGTGAAACGGATATCCGCCTCCCGCCGGAACGCGCGCCTTAAAAAAAACGATTTCAAAATTGAACTCGAATCCCATGTCGCACGCGAGGTAGGAGCTGTGGTTTATCTTGGGTTGGCTATCCTTTTCTTTCTCATCATCCGTGGCGGCGCCGGTATTTTGGGGCATTGGGTGAATACCTATTTGCGCCTGACTTTCGGTTTGGGCATTTACGCGCTCCCCTTCCTATGCCTTGTCCTGGCCGTTACCCTTTTCGCTTCCCGCCGTATTGTGCTTACGGCCACGCGCTATCTTGGCATCACCCTGCTTGTTTTTTCGGCTTTAGGCCTCGTGCATTCGCGTACGCCCATGGAAGGCATGCTGGATAACGTGGAAAAATTTGGCGGGTATGTGGGTTTCCTCACTTCCGTGCTCCTCCGCATTTTTCTTTCCGATACCGGCGCCAAGGTGGTGCTGGTTGCCCTTTTCCTTATCGCCATCCTCATCACTTTTGAGGTTTCGCTTACCGAAATTGTCCGTTTTTTCATGCCTGAACGCCAAGTCAAAACCATCCGCCGTGAACCTCTTTCCGAAAAAAAACCTTTGTTTTTGAAAGAGGGGGAAGAAGAGCTGAATATTGTGAAACCCCAGATCTCAAAATCTTCCGAAGAGGGGGATAAAAAGAAGAAAATTATCCCGCTTGAGCCCAAAAAGCCCGAAGCTAAACCAAAAGGCATTGAAATCAATAAGCCAAAGCCTGTTTCTATTGTCCATGAAGTGAAAAAGGACGAACGTGATTATTCCGATTGGGAATTCCCGCCTCTTGACCTCCTCAGCGCTGCCAGTTCCGAGGTTTTTGTGAGCGATAACGTGCTTAAGGCCAACGCGGAAAAGATCCGTGACAAGCTCGCCCAGTTTGGCATTGATGTGGCCATGAAAGACGTGAACATAGGCCCCACGGTTTTGCAGTACACCCTGAAGCCGGCTGAGGACGTGAAGCTCAATAAGATCACCACGCTTAAAAACGATTTGGCCCTGGCACTCGCGGCCAAAAGCATCCGTATGGAAGCGCCGATTCCCGGCAAATCGCTGGTGGGCATTGAGGTCCCGAATGAAAAGCGCATGGTGGTGCACCTTCGCGAGATGCTGGAAAGTTCCGAGTTTAAAAGCGTCAATTCCAAACTGCGCCTTACCGTGGGCAGGGACGTGAGCGGCATGCCCGTGATTGACGACCTGACTTCCATGCCCCACCTGCTCATTGCCGGTTCCACGGGTTCGGGAAAATCAGTGGGCATGAACGCGTTCCTCATCGCCCTGCTTTACCAGAATTCCCCGCAGGACCTGCGCTTCATCATGATTGACCCCAAGCGCGTGGAATTAACCACCTATAACGGTATCCCCCACTTGCTTACACCTGTTATCACCGAGCCGGAAAAGGCTCATTCGTCGCTCAAGTGGGCGGTGGCCGAAATGAACCGCCGTTACAAGGAATTTGCTGAAAAAGGATACCGTAATATCGAAGAATACAACGCGGCCGAACCCAAAAAAATGTTCAAGATCATTATTGTGATCGACGAATTGGCCGACCTGATGATGCAGGCCACGAAAAAAGAGACCGAAGCCCTGATCTGCCGTATCGCCCAGATGGCGCGCGCTATCGGTATCCATCTTATCATCGCCACACAAAGGCCCAGCGTGGATGTGATTACCGGCGTGATCAAGGCCAATATCCCCACGCGCATCGCTTTTACCGTCACGTCAGGGGTCGATTCGCGCACGATCATCGATACCGTCGGCGCGGAAGACCTGCTTGGAATGGGCGACATGCTGTATCTTCCCGGCAATATGAGCCGGCCCATTCGTGTGCAGGGCGTTTATGTTTCCAGCAAGGAAATCGAACGCGTCACCAACCGCGTGAAACTTACGGTGGAGCCGGATTACGAGGACGGGATCACCACGATTACCGGCTTTACGGATTCCGGTGCCGGCATGGGGAGCGTTGGCCAAAGCGGCGACGGCATGGAACAGGACAGCTTGTATAACGACGCCATCCAGGTGATCAGGGAAACAGGAAAGGCTTCCGCCTCGCTTTTGCAGCGCCGGCTTAGCGTGGGCTACGCCCGCGCCGCGCGTATTCTGGATTTACTGGAAGAACACGGGCTTATCGGCCCTGTGGACGGCGCGAAACCGCGGGCCATTTATATTTCGGACGCGGCGGCCTCCGATGAGGAAAAAGAAGAATAGCCATGCACCGATTTTATTTGCCCCAAACCATCACCGCAGGGAAACCGCTGGCGATAACCGACAGCCGGATTGTTTTCCATGCCGGCAAAGTGCTGCGCATGCGTAAAGGTTATAAGTTCCATTTGTTTAACCACAAGGCGCAGGAATTCGCCGTTGAAGTTTTGGATACGGACCGCCGGCAGGTTTTGGTGAATGTGGTGGAGCCGGTTGAAAACCATACGGAACCGCGCCTTAAGGTCAGCCTGTACCAGGCTATCCCCAAAAAACCGGCCCTGTTTGAGCTTGTGGTGCAGAAAGCCACGGAAATCGGCGCGTATGAAATTTTTCCCCTTATTACCGAGCGTACTGAAAAACGGCATGTGGGCAAATTTGAACGGCTTTCCCTTATCGCCCTTGAGGCTGCCGAGCAATGCGGGCGCCTCCATATTCCGATAGTCCGCCATCCGGTCGTTTTTGAAGATGCCGTTCCCAAACTCAAAGGCGCTTATATGGCTTATGAGTATGAAACCAAAGCCTATTTGCCGGATCTTGGCCCTGCATCGGGCCAGGCCCAGCTTATTATTGGGCCGGAAGGGGGCTTGAGCCAAAAGGAAGTGGAGCTTGCCCAAAAAACCGGCATTAAAACTTTTACCTTCGGCCCGCGCATTTTGCGTACCGAGACCGCGGCCATTTCAGCCCTCAGCTTATTGCTCCTCGGCGGGCGTTGAGCCCATATCGCCTTTTACTTTGCTCACTGCGCCGTTGATGGCATCAGCGGCTTTCCCGAGGGTTTCCGCCGTCTCGCTTATGCCTTCCTGGACTTTTTTTACCGTATCCACTGTTTCACTAACCGTTGTTTTTAGGCTATTGAGATTTTCCTGTTGTTTTTCGTATTCAGAAACCACCCGGTCTTTGCTTTTCGTAATGTCTGCCTTGAATTGGTCGGTATAATTTTTTACGGCGGGCACCTGGAGCAGCAAATATCCCCCAATAAGGATAAGAACCAGAATAGCGATTTTTTTAAGCATAGGATTATGATTAGAAGTACAAAGCCATTGTAGGCAAAGGTGGCTGTATGGGCAACTTGGGAGAATTGACCTATATTTAAAAATATTGTATTGTAATATTTTATATCTATGCTATAATCTTCCGGCATGCGTTGTCCACGCGTTGGTTAGCCAGCGCCAAGCACCATGCTTGTTCTTTAAGAAGTTGCTCTCTATTGAAAAGAAAGGAGGTGCTGGTGAAAAAAACGAAGTTTCCTCTCACCGGCGATCCGAGAAGCCCGCCCAGGCTAGCTCGGGTCGCCACAGCGTCGAAAATCGTCCCCCTGCTTCTGCTTGTCGCGGCATTCTGCGCGGCATGCGGAGAACAGCAGGGGGGGAGTTACTCAACGAGCCGTCGTCCAACCGCTACGGGGTCTTCCTCGTGGCGGCTGCCATCCCTGGGCACGCCCATGGCAAATGCCATGTCGGCGGACGGCGACCTTAACTCCGAGGAAGAGCCCTTGGATCTCTCCGACTATTCCATCGTGAGTATTCAGCTCAAGATGGAGGGTGAAATGGTGATTTCCCCCCCGGAGACCATCATCCTCGGACAGGAAGAAGGGGTGGGAACCGCCATCCTGACCCTTCTCCTTCCTCGCGGAGAGGATCGGCGGGTTAAGATCCTCTCCTTGGTCAATGAGGAGCAGTTTGACCTCATCGTTAACTCCGAACCTCCCCTGAGCACGTTCTGGGGTGTGGAGCCTTCTTCCCGCCTTAGATATTTGCGCGCTTACGGCCAGGAAGAGGAGTTAAAGGTGGGGGAAAATGATCTCCTTGTTCAGGGATCACCTGAGTGGGTCAATGGCCAGGAGCGGTACCTTCATGCGGGGGCTTTTACAGCTCCGTATGACAGTGTTTTCCGCTTTGAGCCAGACTCCCAGGGGTGCTATACCCTGAGTGAGGACCTCAAAGACCATCAAGGCGCTTTTCGTCTGGAGCTGACTGAAGGTCAGCGCGTGGGGGTATACCCCTACGTGGCGGAAGCGCCAAAGTTCGTTCATCTCCGGGTCACTACGGAGGAGGACGAGTAAGTTACTAAAACCAAGAGCAACTTCATTGAGCGGCGCCCGAGTGACCGGGCCCGCTTTCCTTCTAAAAAAACGCTTGAAATTTTCCCTGTTACCGCTATAATAAGAGCAGGAAAAAAGCCTATGTTAAAAAATCCTGAACAATCACTGGAAAGAACTCCGGAAGAAGGCATCGTTGCCCATGTTCGTGAAACTGTAGGAAATGTTTTGCCAAAGGCAGCCCGAATAGCCATCTTTTCTGTTTTAGCTTATGCAACTACACTTGGGGTTAATCTTGGCAGCGATTGGATTAAAGATAATGTCCTGGATCCTCCCGCGGCAGTTGCCAAGGCGGACCCGAATGACTGCCGCGCTTCAGCAAGAAAATATGTCATTGACGGGCAAGAATTTGTTAGCGTGAAGGATGTTGTGAAGTGTCAGGAAAGAAAAAAGATGAAAGGCACTCCAGTCGCTGAAGCCAATACCCCCTAAGTTATGGATCTTTCGGATATTTTCCCCCAGCTCCTTTTACTTTTCTTTTTTTTGCTGGCTTTTTCGGCCATGGAACTTATGCTTCTGCTTTTGCTGAACCGCCTGGGGCATAAATACTGGGAATTCGTCATAGACCGCCTTATCCGCGCCAAAGTCCATTTTCCGCGCACGGTACGGGCGGCGGCGGTTTTAAGCATTGTTTTTCTTGTTCTTCTTTTGGCCCTTAAAACACCCATTCTTTCTGTTTTAGCTTTAGCCACTCCTGCCGTGCAGTCTTTTGCCGCCGCTTTGGTTTTTGTGATGGTGGCCGCTTATTTTGTGATGACGCGCAAAGTGGCGAAAAAAGGGCTGGAAAGGAAAGTGTACCAATACGCGTATTTCGTCACTTCGCTCATCCTTTATGTTTTTATCCTCATTATGGCCAGCCATGGTTACGAGATGTACCGGAATTTCGTGAACACCCAACTGGTCGCCCCCACGGCGGAAAATGTGCGCGCCGGCCTGGATGATTTCAAAAAAGAGGCCCTTCTCCGCCAGTTCCGCGAAGAGGTTGATGCCGGCCGGTGCGTTTTTACGGATTATTCAAAAAGCAAAGAAGCCGGAGTGAAACATTTTGTTTTTATCGCCAAAGAGGAAGGCGCTGCCGTTTCCGATTTTTCCGATGAAGTCCAGGGGTTTGCCCTGCTGAAGGGGCAGGTGTGCACGGACGGCGAAAACACTTTCCTGCTGACAGAACAAGGGTTTTGGTACCACGTTATTTCCGGAAACGGAAGCTGATGGATTCCTCTTTCATCTGCCCGTGGATGTCGTAGGCGCGCACGATCAGCTTCATTTGTTTGCCGTCGCGGGATTCTTTTTTGGCGAT
The DNA here is from genome assembly GCA_016927155.1 of Candidatus Peregrinibacteria bacterium. Classification (GTDB taxonomy): domain Bacteria; phylum Patescibacteriota; class Gracilibacteria; order UM-FILTER-43-11; family UM-FILTER-43-11; genus JAFGNE01. The sequence goes on along the minus strand of JAFGNE010000019.1, from coordinate 1,930 downwards.
CCGGATCGTGTTTTTGGTGTAACTGTAATACACCAGCTCGCGCTTGGCGTCCACTTCCAAAAGCACGTTCACGCGCTCCGCGCCTGTGATAGAGTCCCATTTAAACAGAAAAGAAGCGGAGGTTTCCTGGGCCAGATGCAAACCTAATTTTTCGGCGGTTGCGGCGGCAGGGAATTCGGAAATGGAGCTTCGCGGCATCGCTTTGGTTTCCCAACTCCAGGAAGAGCTCGCGTTCCCGCTTTTATCCACGGCGATCACGTAAAAATAATAGAACCTTTCGTTATCCAGGCCTGTGATCGTTATATTTTTTTTTAAGGATTGGGTAAGATTGGGCATGTCTTTTACCGCGTAATCTTTGGGGTCGATTTTATAGGGCGAATAGCTGACCCAGTAATAATCAATGCCCACATTATCGCTAGCTGTTTTCCAATACACGTAAGCGCCGCTTTTTCGCGGGATGGCTTTAGCGCCCGTAACCATGCTGGGAGGAATCACGTCTTCCGTTGGTTTTGGCTGGCTGGGTTCGGATTTTTTTCGCTGCCACACGTACAGGACGGGGCATTTGCCTTCAAAGCGGGACAAAACCAGTTCATCGTTTTTCTGGAGCAAAGTTCCGTATTGCTTCACATAAATGTAATCCTTGAAACTGCGGGGCATGCTTTGGCACCGGGAATCATATTGCACTTCAAACTGGTTGCCGGCTTCGTCCGTTAAAAAGGCATTGGTGTTTCCGTTGTACACGTAGTCGACGGCTAGCGTTCCCGTGATATTTTCCACCTGGTCGATTTTGCAGGAACGGTATTCATTGATTTTGATGTAATCGTCGTTTCCGTTCAATTCGCCGCGTATGGCCAGGCTGACCGTTTTACCCTCTTCCATCTCATCGCATTTACCTTGGTAATGCAGGAGTGTTTTTTCGCCCTCCCATGTTACGACCAGGTTGCGCGTGTCCTTCCGCAAAAGTTCGACGGTAACGCGTGAAACGGTTTCGGAAGCGGCCCCCGCTGTACCGGCGAAAAAGGCAATGGCGACCGGTAAGGCGATAAGGCGAATGGCATTTTTCATCTTTTGGGGGTGATTTTTAAAGACTTTACACTTTCTTTCGCGTTTTGATCGTAACGCAGATTTCCCACGCTTACAATCCGGTCGCGCTTGTCCACAATGATAGGAACCGCGCCCCTTTGCCCGCGCGGGATTTTTTTATCGGTGAAAAAGTCCTGCAGTTTTTTGGTGCCCCGCATGCCTGCCGGCCGGAACCTGTCGCCCGCGCGCCATGGCCGCACGTAAAGGGGAGTCAGGCTTTTTACCTTGATCTTCCAGCCGCCCCAGGCCGTTCCCTTTTCCGAAAGGCGGATTTTGGGCAGTACACGCGGCCGGACATCCAGGGCGATATTCCCGTATTCGATGGCGAAGGCATGGCCTTTGACAGTCATCATTTTTCCGCTTTGCCCATGCAGGAAAAATAAAATCAGGTTGTCTATCTGTTTGCGGTATAGGTCATTGGCGCCGAGCAGCCGGATGACGATTTCCGCCTGCAGGCCTTTTTCCAGTTTGCCGAATTCCCGGCGGCTGAACCGCCCGTTTTTCATGTGTTTTTTGGTCCATTTTTCCGCTTTTTTGGAAAGGGCTGCCAGCATTTTTTTCGCTTCCGCCATTTTTGACTCCATAAACCCGTCGAAACCGGCGATTTTATCTTTTAACTGAGGGATCACTTGGCGCCTCAGGCGGTTGCGGGCAAAACGGATGTCCAGGTTGCTGCTATCCTGGCGATAGGCGAGGCGGTTTTTTTTAAGGTAAGCCAAAATGTCTTCCCTGCTCACGCTTATCATTGGCCGGATGACCGCGCCGTTTGCCATAGGCATGCCGCAAAGCCCCCTAAGCCCCGCGCCGCGCGCGGCGTGCATCAGCACGGTTTCGATCTGGTCGTCCA
>JAFGNE010000018.1 GCA_016927155.1 Candidatus Peregrinibacteria bacterium | reverse complement strand
TTTGAAATGCCCTAGCTGGCCCGTATGTTCCACATGGGGGCCGCCGCAAATTTCCCTGGAAAAGCCTTCAATCGTATACATTTTTACTTTATCGCCGTATTTATTTTCAAAAAGCCCAATGGCCCCGCCCTGTTTTGCCTCATCCACTGTCAGGGTTTCACAATTGATTTTAACGTCAGCCGCGATGGCTTTGTTTACAAAATCCTCTATTTCTTTCAGTTGCTCGGGTGTCAGTTTTTCGGGGTGTGAAAAATCAAACCTCAGGCGTTCCGCGGTGATGTTGCTGCCTTTTTGATTGGCGTGGTCGCCCAGCATGTGGTGTAAGGCCGCATGCAGAAGGTGCGTGGCCGTGTGCAGCTTGGTTGTGGCTTCGGATTGATCCTGGAGCCCCCCCTTAAATTTTTGTTCGGCTCCGGCCCGGGATAAATCCTGATGTTTTTTGAACGCCTCTTCAAACCCTTTACGGTCCACTTTAAAGCTATGTTCCTTGGCCAGTTCTTCGGTCATTTCGATAGGGAAGCCGTATGTGTCATAAAGGTGAAAAGCTTCAAGGCCCGTAACGGTTGAATCCACCATTTTTTCGACAAGTTTTTCAAATTCCCTGAGGCCGTGGCTGATGGTTTTCCGGAACCTTTCCTCTTCACCGGAAAGCACCCGCAATATGGCTTCTTCATGTTTCAGTTCGGGATAGATGTCCGAAAGCGTATGGATTACCTTTTTGGCGATGGCAGCGGTAAAATGCTGTTCGATCCCGATTTTTTTGCCATGGCGTATGGCCCGCCGGATCAGCCGGCGCATCACATAACCCTGATCCACATTGCCGGGCTTCACGCCGTCGCCCGCCATCAAGGTGGCCGCGCGCAAGTGGTCGGCGATGATGCGAAAAGAGACAGGATTTTTTGCGTAGTTTATTGTGGCCAATGTTTCGATTTTTTCAACGACCGGAGTGAAAAGTTCGGTATCGTAAACGGAGCGTTTTCCCTGTAAAACGGCGGCCACGCGTTCCAGGCCCATGCCGGTATCCACGTTTTTTTGCTCCAGGGGCTCGTATTTCCCCTCAGCGGTCTTGTTGTACTGCATGAAGACATCGTTCCAGATTTCCACCCAGTTTTGTTCGTCGTTTTCGGGGTTGCTGGTTTCGGACGGAAGCCCTTTTCCCACAAAATAGAACATTTCGGTGTCCGGGCCACAAGGGCCGGTCTGCCCCGCGGGCCCCCACCAGTTGTTGGCTTTGGGCAGGTAAACGATTTTGTGCTCCGGAATGCCGAGAGATTTCCAGAGTTCGGCCGCCTCTTTGTCCTGGGGGCAGTCCGCGTCGCCCCTAAAGACCGAAACGGCCAATTTTTCCTTGGGGATGTCCAGCCATTTCTGGCCGGTCAAAAATTCAAAACTCCAACCGATGGCTTCTTTTTTGAAATAATCGCCCAGCGACCAGTTGCCGAGCATTTCGAAGAATGTGCAGTGGGTTTCATCGCCCACTTCGTCTATGTCGCCCGTGCGGACGCATTTCTGGAAATTGGCCAGGCGTTTACCCATAGGGTGCTTTTCGCCCAAAAGAAAAGGGACCAGCGGATGCATGCCCGCCGTCGTAAAGAGCACGGTGGGGTCATTTTCCGGAAGAAGGGGAGCCGAAGGGATGGCAGCATGGCCTTTCTCCCTGAAGAATTCAAGATATTTTTTTCGGATTTCGCGGGCTTCCATTGTGTTTTTTTGGGTTACGGGTAAATCCACCCCATTATATCGTTCTTGAAAAAAAGCGCAAAATTTGGTATAATGAAAAGATTAAAAACAATTATGGAACAAAAACTGACCGCTTCAGTCCCAATGGCTTCCCCTAAAACGGAGGCCAAAACAGCCCGCATCACGTTGGATCAGCTGGTGAACCTCTGTATTGAAGAGGAAGCTTCCGATATCCATTTCGGCACGGGCAGCCGCGTGGCCCTTAAGGTGGGCGGACGCCTTGTTTTTATCGAGAACCTTGAAAAACTCACTAAAGAAGAAGCGGAATCCATGATTTACGGCATGATCCCCGATAAAGAAGACAAAGAACGGCTTGTTTCGCAAAAAGAGCTCGATTTTTCCTATGCCCATTCGAGCGGCGTCAATTTCCGCGTGAATGCCTATTTTCAAAGAGGAAACCTGACGGCCGTCATGCGCATGATTTCCAAGAACCTCCCCACGATGGATGAGCTGGGTGTTCCGCCCGAAGTCAAAAAATTGCTTCCTGTGCGCGCGGGATTGGTTCTCGTCTGCGGCGCCGCGGGTTCAGGGAAATCCACCAGCATTCAGTCGATGCTTGAGTATATCAACCAAAATTTTGTGGAACATGTGATCACTATTGAAAACCCCATTGAATATTTATTTGAGGATAAAAAATCCATTTTTTCCCAGCGTGAAGTGGGCAAGGACACGCTTTCCACGCGAAGCGCTTTGAGGAGTGCCGTACGCGAGGCGCCGAATGTGATCATGCTGAGCGAGATCAATGACGTGCAGACTTTGGATGAGGTGCTGACCTTGGTGGAAACGGGGCATTTGGTCATTTCTTCCATTCCTACCAAGGACACGCGCCAGACGCTGGAAAGGCTGATCGGGCTTTATCCCCAAGACCAGCAATCCCAAGCTATGGAAAGGCTGGCCGATAACCTGGTCGCCATTTTATGCCAAGAGCTTGTGACCCGCGCGGATAAGCCCGGACGCGCGGCCATTTATGAACTTTTAGTTGTGAATTCGGGTGTGCGCAACATCATTCGGCGCGGCAATTTCGCGCAGTTCAAAACCGCCATGCAGGCCGGCGCGCGCGACGGGATGATCACGATGGACGCGTACGCTTACCAGCTTGCCGAACAGGGGGTAATACACCCCGATGCGGTCAAGAGGTTTATTGAAGAAGAATAAGGACGGCTGTGGTACAATCTTGCTGTATCCTTAATTTTTTTCACCATGACACGAATGATTTTAAACCTGACCGCGGGAGGGCTTATGGCCATCCTTTCGGTTTTTTTGATTATCCAGCTTTTCAGCGCCAACCCTATGCGTGTGGATATTAATACCACCGCCCATCCCGAAGCGCGGACGATTACCGTGCAAGGGGAAGGGAAAGTTTCCGTCGTGCCGGATCTCGCCACCCTCAACGTTTCCGTCCTTTCCGAAGCAAAAACTGTGAAGCAGGTGATTGCCGACAATACCGCCAAGATGAATCAGGTCATCGCCAAGATGAAGGAGCTAGGGATTAAAGAAAAAGACATGACCACTTCCCAGTACAACCTGAATCCCCAATATTATTATCCCGAAAACAGGAAGCCTGTGATCAGCGGATATCAGCTGAACCAGACGCTCTCCTTAAAAATCCGTAACCTCGATCTGGTGGATAATGTAATTGACGGCGCGACAGCTTTGGGGGCCAATAATGTGTATGGCCTCAATTTTGGCTTGGATGACGACAGCAAAGCGAAGGCTGAAGCGCGTGAAAAAGCCTTCGCCGCCGCCAAGGCAAAAGCGGAAGTGATGGCAAACGCCGCCGGTGTCAGCCTCGGCCGCGTGTACACTTTCAGCGAAGGCTATGACTATCCGCGGCCGCAGCCCGTTTATTACGCCAAAACCATGATGGCCGAAGACACCGCAGGTTCAGCCCCTGATATCCAAACCGGTTCGCAGGAATACACCGTCACCATCAATATGACTTATGAGATTGAATAGTTTTTGCTAATCAAAAAAGCGGCCGCCTCAGGCGGCCGCTTTTTATTAACTTGATTTTATTCAGTCCTTTTTGAGCAGCCAGTGGATCAGCATGTTGGCAACCGCGATGAGCACTCCCGCGTAAAGATAGGTTACCCAGCCGCCCTGGATGGCGAGGCCGATACCGCGGAATTGGATAACGTCAAAAATATATTGGGTGAACCACACCAAAAACATATTGATGGCAAATGTGAAAAAACCGGCCGTCATGAAGATGAAAGGAAGGGTGACGAGTTTAAGCAGGGGCTTCAGGACGCTGTTTAGGATCCCGAAAGTGATCGCGATGACAATATAAGCGGATATCCCGCCGTTCACGAGGAAATTGCCTTTAAGGAGCAGGACGACGGCATAAAGCGCGCCCGCGTTTACTATAAGGTGTAAAATAATTCGACGGATCATGATGGGATGATTAAGATTTTTAAGGTTATTATAATTTTATCAGGTTTAACGTTTTACTTTAATAGTTATTTCTTCAAGTTCCACCGATTGGTCCGGCTTGGCGATGTCGGCCTCAATGGAAGTCGCTAGAGTTTCCGATTTGATATAATCGCCCCATTTTGCCAAAAGTTCCGGTTTGGCGCCAACGAGGGCGAGCGAGATGCGGTCATCCACTTTGTAGTTGGCCAACTTTCGCATGTCCTGAATTTGGCGCGTAAGATCGCGCGCTTCGCCTTCCAGTTCCAGTTCAGGCGTGATGGTAGTATCGAGAGCGACCAGGATGCCGGTATCAGTTTCAATGTCAAAGCCTTCTTTGCTCGAGTAGGCGATTTCAATTTCCTCTGGCGTCAGTTCAAAGGTGAGGACTTTGATATTTCCGTTTGCTAGTTTTTCGAATTGCCCGCTTTTGGCGGCCTGAATGATAGATTGCATGTCCTTGCCGTATTTGGGGCCAAGAATTTTAGCATTCGGTTTGGCAATCACCGTCGCCAGATCAGCCGGATTTTCGATGAGTTCCAGTTCTTTCACGTTCAGCTCTTCCTTGATGATTTCCATCTGGCCTTTCACCAGGGATTTGTCGTATTGATCGCCCAGGGCTACTTTGGCCTTAATGAGCGGCTGGCGCACCTTTATTTTTTTCTTGGCACGGCCCGCAAGCCCCAAGCTCACAATGGTTTTCGCTATGAACATTTCTTCGATCAAATTCACGTCGCACGCCTTTTTGTCCGGTTTCGGATAGTCCGTAAGATGCACGGATTCCTCGCCGGTCAGGTTGCGGTAGATTTCTTCAGCCAGAAACGGCATAAAGGGCGCGATCACCTGGCAAAGCCTGGTGAGCACGGTATACAGCGTTTGGTAAGCCATTTTTTTGTCCCCATCGTCTTCTGATTTCCAGAACCTGCGTCGGGAGCGGCGGATATACCAATTGGTGAGGCTGTCCACGAACGCGTAAATGGCCATGCTCGCTTTTTGCAGGTCGTACTGCCCCATGTGCGCCGCTTCGGTTTCGATTAGGTCGGAAAGCAGGGAGAGGATCCACTGGTCCAATTTATTTTTGCTAGCCGCTGTTTTTTTGGAAGGTTCCCATTTATCAATATTCGCGTAGGTTACAAAAAAGCTGTACGCGTTCCAAATGGGCAAAATCATGTTGCGCACCACGTCGTTCACGCCTTTTTCGGAAAAACGCATGTCATCGGCCTTCACCACGGGCGAGTTCATCATGTAAAACCGCAGGGCGTCCGCGCCGTAGGTATCCAGGATAAAATTCGGATCGGGATAATTTTTCAGGCGCTTGCTCATTTTCTGGCCGTCTTCCGCCAGCACAATGCCGTTGACGATGCAGTTTTTGAAAGAGGGTTTGTCGAATAGCGCGTTACTAAGCACATGGAGCGTGTAGAACCAGCCGCGCGTCTGGTCCAGCCCTTCGGCGATAAACTCGGCCGGGAAGTTATTCTCGAATTTTTTCTTATTCTCAAAGGGGTAATGGAGCTGGGCGTAGGGCATGGAGCCGGATTCAAACCAGCAGTCCAGCACCTCTGGCACGCGTTCATAGGTTTTACCATTTTTTTCAATAACGATTTTATCCACAAAGTGTTTGTGCAGGTCTTCCGTCTTTTTACCCGAAAGTTCTTCCAGTTCTTTGATGGAACCGACCACAATCATGTCTTCGGGGTTTTCTGTGTTCCGCCAGATTGGCAGCGGCGCTCCCCAGTAGCGATTGCGTGAAATTGCCCAATCTCTGGCGCCTTCCAGCCATTTGCCAAAACGTCCTTCTTTAATATGGTCTGGAATCCAGTTGATCTCCTTATTATTTGCTATCATTTGGTCCTTCAGCTTTTCCACGTTCACGAACCAGGTGGAAATGGGGCGGTAAACGAGCGGCGTGTCGCACCTCCAGCAGAAAGGATAACTGTGGTTGTAAGTTTCGTGGCGCACGACTTTTTTTTCATCCTTCAGCTTTTTGGTGATCGGCGCGTTGGCGTCAAACACCGTCATGCCTTTGTATTCCGGCACCAGCTCGTTAAAGCGGCATTCAGCGTCCAACGGGTGAACGGCTTCCACACCAAGCGCCTTGAGGGTGGCCATGTCGTCTTCGCCGAAGGGGGCCATGTGCACCAGTCCTGTGCCGTCTTCCAAAGTTACAAAGTTACCCAGTGTGACGGTAAACGCGCGCGGTTCTTTTTTATCCGCGAAATAGGGGAGCAGGGGCTTGTATTTCCACCCGTCCATTTTTTTTCCCAGAAATTCCCCTGTCACCTCATATTCGTCGGGATTTTTGTAATAATGCGGGACGCGGTCCAGCGCCATGATGTACTGTTCGCCGTTCCTGTCCCTGATTTTCGCGTACGTGATTTCCGGCCCGGCGGCCACGGCGAGGTTGCTGGGGAGCGTCCAGGGGGTGGTGGTCCAGGCCAGCAGGTACGTGCCGGGTTCGTTTTCCAGTTCGAATTTGACGGTCAGAGCCGGGTCCTGTTTGTCGGCGTATCCCTGGTTTGTTTCAAAGTTTGAAAGGGGAGTGGCGCAGCGGGGGCAATAAGGCACTACCTTGTACCCTTCATAAACGTACCCCTTGTCCCAAAGGCTTTTAAAAACCCACCAGATGCTCTCCATGTACTCCGGGTTCATGGTTTTGTAATCGTTTTCCATGTCCACCCAGCGCCCCATGCGTTCCACGGTTTTTTTCCATTCTTCGGTATAGCGCAGCACCACCGAGCGGCAGGATTCATTGAACTTATCGATCCCAAATTTTTCAATGTCCGTCTTGCTGCCCAATTTAAGCTCTTTTTCCACAATATTTTCCACGGGCAGGCCGTGGCAGTCCCAGCCCCAGTTGCGCTCGATTTTGTATCCCCGCATCGTCCAGTACCGCGGCACCACGTCTTTCAGCGTGCCGGCCAGCAAATGGCCGTAATGGGGCAGGCCTGTGGCAAACGGAGGGCCATCATAAAAAACGTATTCCTTCTTCCGTTGCGCGATGGATTTTTTAAACGTGCCGTTTTTCTTCCAGTATTTCAGGATGGATTCCTCCATTTCAGGGAAGGGCTGTCTGGGGTTTACGGGAGTGAACATGGTTGATGAATGGGATTAAAAGTTAAACAGGATTTTTGCCATAAAAAAACACTCGTTACAATTAGAGTGCCTCGGCCCCGACGTCTATCGGGGGGTACCACCTAGGCTTTGGGCTTGATTTTTCTTTGCTGACGGAGGTTGTTCTCCGTGCCGTTCTACTCCCCGGACGGGTTTCTTCGGCCAGCTTTGCCCCGTGATGGCGGGACTTCGGCGCTTTGGTTTAC
>JAFGNE010000017.1 GCA_016927155.1 Candidatus Peregrinibacteria bacterium | reverse complement strand
GACGAGCGGTACCTGGATGTGCGCCGGGAGCGGCACCTGCACGATAAATCCGTTGATGGAATCGTCCGCGTTCAGTTCGTCAATTTTCTTCAGCAATTCTTCTTGTGTGATCGTTTCGGGGTAATCGTATTCCACGTATTTCACCCCCGCGCGTTCGCAGGCCAGCTTTTTATTCCTTACATAAGCCATGGAAGCCGGATTTTGCCCTACCAAAATAACGGCCAACGTCGGTTTCAGCTTCTTCGCCTTCGCTTTCACGGAGTCAATGAGCTGTTCCGATAGCGCCTTGCCGTCTAATAATCGCATGGCGGAGGGAATAAAAAATGGCCTTCCTTAGGCGGAGTCCAGTATAGCAGAAAAACCCGATGCCACAAATCTTTCCTCGCTGTGGATAACAGGGTTGGGATTCCGGAGGTGTAGACAAGCGATAACGGAAGCGCTTACACCATAAAATGGCGAGAAGTTAGGATAAGGCGTTGGAAAAGGGGTATTTTTTTACTTCGTATAACTGATTGTTATGCGAAGTATTTTTATTAAAGCTCTTAATAGGGTGGATTATACGAAGTACTTTTTACCCCCTCCGCAAAAACGGCCCGCCACTCCCGGTGAAGAAAAAAATAGCTACTCCTGTATCTTTCCCATAACAATTGTCCAAACCCCTTCGCCGATTTCCTCAATGCTTTTTGTGGCGTCGATAATATGGAAATTCGGGAAGTCGGCGGCGATTTTTTCGTAGTTTTCCCACACCTTCGCCAATTTTTCGTGGCGTTCAAAAAGTTCAAAATCACTGCCGCGGCCGGTGATGCGCCTGATGCATTCCCGGGGGTCGAGCTTGAAGAGGAAAGTGATGTCCGGAATGCGGAAAAACCGGCTCAGTTCCCTGAGCCAGCCCATGCGCACATCCATGGCTCCATAAGCGAGCGTGGAAAACAAATAGCGGTCGGTGATCACCGTTTGGCCGTTCTGCAGGGCGGGTTCTATTTGGGTCCGCAGGTGTTCGGCGCGGTCGGCGGTAAAAAGCAGCTGCAAGGTATGCGGGGCTGCCTCCCATTTGTGCTGCAGGATTTCGCGGATCATTTTTCCGATGGGGGTATCTCCCGTCGGTTCTTTGGTCAAAAGCACCGCGTGCCCGTTTTTTTCCATGCGTTCGGCCAACAGGCGCGATTGGGTGGAGGAGCCGGAACCGTCAAGCCCTTCAAAAGCGATAAACATAGGCGCATTCGGTTTAAAAGACAGCCTCATCATACCATGTTATAATGCCCGCGTCTTAACGCTTTTCCCATGAGAAAGAAATTGTTTTTAGTGATAGCATTTTCTGTTTTTATCCTCGCGGGTTGCGGGCAGAAACCGCCTTCCCTTGAGGAGCGCGCGGCGGAAGGCCGGCAAAGCGCTAATCAGTTTTATGAATACACGGGAGTCATTGAACCTTTGGAATTGGATATCGTCCGGCAGGGCACGCACCAGATCCGAACGGATGACGAAGGGGTGGTGCTCATCCAGAGCAAAATCATTAATTTAAGCGATTATCTCGACAAGCGCGCCACGGTAAAGGGGAAAATGGCCCCTTCTATCACGGGCAACGAGCAGGTTTTGGACGTGGAAGAAATTACGGCGGAAAACAAGGAAGGGATGCATGAATTGGTTCCTTATGAAAACAAGACGTTAGGTTTTACGTTTGAATACCCGGGCGCCTGGACGATGGAAGAAAACGGAAAAGAGCTCATATTCTCCGCTGACGGCGGAAAATGGGTTAAGATCGAAATTTCAGGCACTGAAAAAAATCTCGATGAATTCGTTGCCGCGAAAGAGGCCGAGGACGGCACGGCCATCACGGTAGGCGCCCAGCGTTCGTTCCGTTACCTCGATGGCGATTCCATCAGGGTTTACGTTCCTAATCCATCAAAGAACAAAGTTTATAAAATCATTTTTAATGAAGAAAAACGCGAGCCGGCGGAAATGAAACAGGCCTTTTACGGGCTCCTGGAAAGTTTCACACCCCTGTATTTCGCCAAACCGACGGGAGACGCGTGCGGCGGGATAAAAAAAATAAAATGCGCGGAAGGGTTCCGTTGTGAATTGGCGTCAGGCGAAGAAAACGCGGAAGGCGTGTGCGTTTCCATGGACACGGCGGAAGAGGGCGGTGCCTGCCCTTTTATCGCGCCGCCCGCCGGTTGTGACCGGTATGAAGTGGGCCAGATGAACGCCTCGGGGTGCCCTATCCGTTACGACTGTCTGGATGGTCAGGATAAAAACAATCCGTAAAATAAGGAGAAATCCGCTTTACACTGCAAAAATCGGGTGATACTCTTTTTACGCTTATAAAACTGTACCCACAGCCGCTTTATGCATTTAGCCGAAATCGCACGGGAACTCCGGATCACGACGCAGGAATTGCGGCGCGAACTTGCGAAAACAAATTTTGGCATCAGTCCCACGGCGCACGAAGTGGAAGACGCTTTGGCAAAAGGGGTTATCCGCTTCCTGAAAGACAGGATAAAGCCCACCCTTACCCATCGTCGCGTCGCTGTCATTTATAAAGAGGGGCGTGAACCGCCCCCTAAGGCGGAAAAGGCCGAAGGTGAAGACCAAACTAAGGGGGGCAAAAAGAAAACGGCGAAAAAAGATGAAAAAGCCGAAGCGGAACCCGCTGAAATAAAAAAAGAGGAAACTCCGCCGGCTGAGGCGCCAAAAAAAGAAAAACCTTTTAAGGGGGCCTCCGTCCGTTTTATCGAAAATAGGTCAACTGTTCCGAAAGAAAGCCCGCAGGCCACGGCCGATAGTGGCAGCGTGCGCGTTTCCCGGCGCATCGAACTTGGTGCCGCGTCCGCCGCTCCGGCTGCCGGCGCTTTACCGCACACGTATTACAAAGCGGGCAAAAAGAAAGGGAAACGCGGCCGTGTGGCCGAAGAGGAACGCGTGCTGGAAACCATGCGCCGCCATCCCCAGCAGGCCAGGAAACTCCGCATAGGCAGGGCGAAATATGACGGCGGGGAAGGGGAAGGGATGAGCGCGGAAGAAATCGCTATCGCGCGTCAAATGGACCGCGAAGCGTTCCGTCAGCAAAAAAAGAACCGTGCCGTTTCACGGCGTCTTGGCCCAAAAGCCCAGCCTCAGATTAAGCCCAAGTCGGGCGTCGTGGAAATTCCAGCGGTCATCAGCCTGAAAGAATTCGCCGAAAAATGCGGCATTCCCGTTACCGAAGCGATCGCCACCCTTTTTAAGAGCGGCATCATCGCCACGATCAACCAGAAGCTGGATTTTGAAACGGCGGCGATTGTGGCGGCGGAGCATGGGGTTGAAGTCAAATCCATACTGAAAGAAGCGGCTTCGGAAGACCTTTTCGCCGGCGACATCAAAAAACTTCTGCACGAGGAAGACAAGGGAAAGCTCAAGTTCCGCCCGCCCATCATCAGTGTCATGGGGCATGTGGACCATGGTAAAACGAAAATCCTCGATTACATCCGCAAAACCAACATCGTGGATACCGAATCCGGCGGGATCACCCAGCATATCGGCGCGTACCAGGTTGAAAAAAATGGCCAATTTATCACCTTCCTCGACACTCCCGGCCACGAGGCGTTCACTTCCATGCGCGCGCGCGGCGCCAAGGCCACCGATATCGCCATTCTGGTGGTGGCCGCCGATGAGGGCGTGAAACCGCAGACGGTCGAGGCCATCCACCACGCGCAGGAGGCGGGCATTCCTATTATCGTCGCCATCAATAAGATCGACAAGCCCGCCGCCAATCCGGAAAAGGTAAAGACGGAACTTTTGGAACATGGCCTCCAGCCGGAGGAATGGGGCGGCAAAACCATTATGGTCCCCGTTTCAGCCATCACAGGCGAAGGGATGGACAAATTACTCGAAATGATTTTACTGGTCGCCGAAATGGAAGACCTGAAGGCCAACCCCAATCGTCTGGCTGTCGGCACGGTAGTCGAGGCGCATCTGGATAAGTCCCTGGGCCCCGTCGCCACCATCCTCATCAACACGGGCACCCTGAATATCGGCGACAACATCATCATAGGTTCTATTGTGGGACGCGTTAAGGCGATGCACGATTACAAAGGAAAGCTCATTAAGAAGGCTCCGCCTTCCATGCCCGTCCGCATTTCCGGTTTGCCGCTGGTGCCCCAGGCCGGCGATATTGTTCAGGCTTATCGCGATGAGAAAACCGCTAAAGCCCACGCGGCGGAAATCCAGAAACTGGCGCTTGAGCGCGAAATGGCGCTTTCCGGCTCCATGGTAGACAGGATCGTTTCCCAGATCCACACGGGCCAGATGAAATTCCTGAAATTGGTTTTGAAGGCCGATACAAACGGTTCGCTGGAAGCCATCATGCAGGCGCTTTCCAAAGTGAAATCCGAAGACGTTGCCATCAAAGTCATCCATTACGGCGTCGGCAATATTGCCGATACGGATGTCATCATGGCCGCGGCCAGCCAGGCCCTTGTCATCGGTTTCCATGTTACGGCTTCGCCCCATGTGCAGAAGCTGGCTGAAATGGAGCACGTGGATATCCGGCGTTACAAAATTATCTACAAGCTCACGGATGAAATGAGAAATATCCTTTCGGGGATGCTGGAGCCGGAAATCAAAATCATTGAACTCGGCAAGATCCAGATCAAACAGATTTTCCTGCAGGAAAAAACATGGGTGATTGTGGGCGGCGTCGTGGCGGAAGGCAAGGCCGAAGCCGGTGCGAACGCCCGCTTAACGCGCGGCGGAGAAATGATCTTTGAGACCAAGCTGGAATCACTGAAACATGTGAAACAGGACGTGCGCGAACTGGAAAAAGGCTCCGATTGCGGCGTTAAGATCAAAACTCTGAAACCGGTGCAGGAAGGTGATGTGCTGGAGCTCTACAAGGTGGAGAAAATCGAAAGAACATTGGAAGAGTAGGCAAGGCGGAAAAAGTTTTTGTCTAAAAATTCATCTTTTTTCAAAGGGTTTTGTTTTTATTGACACAAACATAAAATAATGTATAATAATAACCTTTTATCATCATTTTATGGTTCGCCGTACACCGGAAAACCAAACGGAAGATAAAGAGCTTCACGCACGCGTGGAGGCATTCCGCGGCGCTATCGGGAAATTGCTTCGCAAATCACCTTGGCTGCTTATTCCCGCGGCCCTTTACGCGTTTTTTAGGGCCGATATTATTCCGATCTTTCCGGATTCGGATACCCGGGTGCCGCCAGCCATTTACCTGCAGTATCATTACGGGCCTGTTGACCATTCCGCCGATGAAATAAATTCGCCCTCTTTGCCGCCGCCATCGGAAGGAAACCCGCCGCCGGATCGGGAAACCGATGAAAAAGAGGAAGAACGGAATAAGGTCCAGCCCTGCCGCGACGAAGACGATTGCCGGTTGGCCTAGTCGGTTTTTTGTCTTAACGCCTTGATAAAAAGGGTTTTTTTTGATATAATCAAAAGATAACAAAAGCCTATGACCAAAGAGGAACTCCTTCGTATCATCGCGCAGAATGCCGACATTTTGACGCCTGAAAATTATCAGCGGGTGATCAAAAACGCGGCTATTCTTACCGATGAGGATAAACGGAAAATTGCTAATTATCTTTCTATGGCGCGGGAACTCTTGGAAGCGAATAATGATTTTATGAAGAAAGCAGGCACCCTTAACAGGGAAGCCGGCGACCACTTCAAATCAATGCGCGAGGGCATGGTGCGGGAAGAGAAAAAGATATTGGAAACGGCGGAAGGAAATGAAAAACGGAAAGAAAAAGAGGATGCCGAAAAAGTAATCTCTAATTTTTAAAAAATGGCCGAGAAATTTGAACCCGTTAAAGTGGATATCCAAACTCCGGATGAAGTCGGTGAATTCAGGCTCGACTTTGAGGCGCTGGGCGAAGAATATTCACAGGCGAAATTTTATCTCCGCGATCAGGAAATCCTTATCCAGGCCCAGTTAGACGGATTCAAAAAGGAAGCTCTGGAGGAATACACGGGCTGGCTTGTGGATGATAATGAAAGGGCGGTGAACCAGGCCTTAGAGGATTACGCCGGAAAAATGAACGCCCTTTTACAGGAAGCGGCGGACAAGGTTTTGGCCATCGCCAAAAAATATCCTAAAGGGGAAACCGCGGATGACCTGTTGGCCCATTACGAAAACGTAAAAAAAGAATTCGGCCCGACGCTGGATCGGATGATCCGGGAGAACGTGAATATGGGGATCGCGACCATTCTTGCGGAAGCGGAATCGAAAACAGAAAAGAGGCATGAGCCGGCTTTGGGCGATGGGATGCTTGCGAATACCGTGAAGGCCACAAAGACATACAGGCAAAGGCTTGATGAAATTTCAGGTTTGTAATAAGCATTGCAAAAAATGCCGTTCCCATGCTATTCTTCCGTTGTAAATAAAAAATAAAACTATGCGCATCTTCTACCTCATCGGCGCCATCGTCGTTACCGTTTTTATCCTTATCCTCGCGTTCGCGCAGGTCGGCGCTACCTGCACGTGGTATTTGATCAATGCCCAATCCTCACCGGTTATGGTCCTTTTGCAGATAGCGGCGCTCGGCGCCATTGTCGGCGGTTTTCTTGTGCTTCTTTGGAAAACGCCCCCTCCCGCTGATGATGAGAGTGAAGGAAAGATCGGAAACGAATAAATTATCTAGTCGAGAGTAAAAAATAGGTTCTTATTTTAAAATATATATTTTTTTTGTCAATTATAAATAGTGGCTCAAATAAGCCATTATTTTTTTGAGTTTAGATATTTCGAATAAAATGTCTTGCAGAGAAAAAGTGGCCTGTGTATAAATATTGTGCACATTTTGGATGAAACAAAAATAAATGGAGAGGTTCGGCCAAGCCCTTTTGCCGCCTCCTTCATTTTTTAACTTCCTTTTCATGCTTAAGGCTTTGTTCAGTTCCAATACGCGTGTTAAGCTGCTTACCACTTTCCTTTTGAATCCCGATGAAGAGTATTTTATTCGGGAACTCACCCGTAAGCTCAACGAGCAGATCAATTCCATCCGCCGCGAATTGGATAACCTGAAAAAGATCGGCCTTTTAAAGAGCAAGACGAAGAACCGTAAAAAATTCTATTACACCAATAAAGAATTCCCGATTTTTAACGAATTGCGCGACATGTTCCTGAAGGGCAGCGGCACGGATGACCAGCTCATCCGCCGGATTTCGAAAATGGGCGACATCGACCTCATGGTCCTTTCCGGCGCTTTTGTGGGGCGCGAATCGCCGGTCGATTTGTTGCTTGTGGGGGATGTGGATAAAGTCCAGCTCCAGCGCAACCTGGTCGAAGCGTTTAAAGATAAAAAAGAAGTCAAATTCACCGCGATTTCCAAAAAAGATTTCCTTTATCGCCTGGAATGCAAAGATAAATTTGTCTTTGACATGGTGAAGAACCCTAAAAACGTGATTGCCGTCAACCGCATGAAAAAGGAAATTGAAAAAGCGGAAGAAAAAGCCGCTTAACGAAAATCACTTGCCAATAAAGGCAAAGCTGATTAAAGTAAATAAGCTATTTTTAATTTAGAAGCCATGCACCCCCTTATCCGTGAAATTACCAGGAGCCAATTAAAAAAGGTCCCCGAGCTGAAGCCCGGTTTTACCGTGCGCGTCCACCAAAAAATCAAAGAGGGCGAAAAAGAGCGCGTCCAGGTTTTTGAAGGCGTTGTTCTTAAGGTCAGCCATGGCGAAGGCACGCAGCGCACGGCCACGGTGCGTAAAGTGGTGGAAGGCATCGGCGTGGAAAAAGTGTTCCCCCTCCATTCGCCCAACATTGTTAAAATCGATGTGACCAAAAAAGGCGAGGTGCGCCGCGCCAAGCTGTATTACATGCGCAAGCGTTTCGGCAAATCCGCCCGCATGGTGGAGCACCATGTTACCGATGAAGAACGCGCTGTCGAACAGGCCAGGATGGACGCTTATATCGAGGAAGCGGTAAAGGCTGAAGAGGAACGCAAGAAAGCCGAGGAGGCCGCCGAAGCCGCCAAAGTAAAAACCGAAATTCCTGAAGCCTCCGAAACCCCTCCCGCGGCTTAGTTCAAGTTCAAGGAGGAAAGTTCAAGGCGTTCCCCTTGAGCTTAAACTTAAAACTTGAACGGTATGAAAATAGGAATTATGGGCAATTACGGCGCCACCAATATTGGTGATGACGCGATCCTCACCGCCCTTTTAAACGCGCTCAAGGCGCATGAGGTAACGGTTTTTTCGGCGAATCCCCAGGCGACGCACGAGCAATTTAACGTGGGTACAGCGCCCCTTTTTCCTCTGGGGGTACGGTCATTTTTAAAATACGGTATCCGGAAGCCTTTGAGCGCGATTAAGGGAACCGATGTGGTTATTTTGGGCGGCGGCGGGCTTTTCCAGGATAACCGCCTTTTTGCCTGTCTGCTTTGGGCCTGGCAGGTCTTTTGGGTAAAATGGCTCAAAAGGCCTCTGTTTATTTATGCCACAGGCGTCGGCCCCTTACACACGTGGCTGGGCCGGAAACTTACGTCATGGGCTTATAGCGCCGCCATGGGGGTTACGGTACGCGATGAATATTCGGCCAAATTATTGAGCGACATCAAGATCGCGCAGCCCGTCAGCCGCTGGGAGCAGGGGAATATGATCCATCAAACCGCCGACCCCGCCTTTTTATTGCAAAAAGAAGAGGCGCCGAAAGACCGCGCCAAGGGCCTTTACGTGATTTCCCTGCGGCCGTGGCTTAAATACAACTCTAAAATCATTTCTGTTTTTGTAAACGCCCTTTTAAAGCTGAAGGAAGAAAAAGGCGCCCGGTTTGTTTTTGCGTGTATGCAAAGCATCCGGGAAAAAGACCACCTAGTCATTGATCCGGTTGTCCGAAAGGTTGGCGGTGAAATCCGGGTCCCCAAAGATTTCGCGGAACTCCTCGGTCTTCTTCGCGGCGCGGAATTCGCCATCGGCATGCGCTACCACTTCCTCATGGCCGCGATGATGGCGCAAACGCCGGTCATTCCCGTCAGCTATGGCCCTAAAGTGGATGAGCTTTTTAAGGGGACGCCGCTTGAACCCTATCTTATTCCCGTTCATTCACTGACGGCCGGGAACCTGGAGAGGCACCTCAAGCGCCTTTCGGTGGATTACAACAACGTGAAGATTTTTGAACGGGCACGCACCAGCCACCTTGCCGAAGCCGCGGCAAAAAACACAGAACTTTTTGATGATTTCCTAAATTCATTTGACCAAAACCTGATTTAAAGTTAAAGTTTCCTACGCACTCTAACTTTTTTGCCATGTTTGCCATCGTTGAAATCGCCGGAAAGCAGTATAAAGTAAAAAAAGGGGATGTCGTTGAAGTGGATAAACTTTCCGAAAACAAGGAAGGGGATAAGTTAAAGGTGGAAAAAGTGCTTGTTAAGTTTGAAGGCGATAAAACGGAAATCGGTTCCCCTTATCTTGCCGGTTCTTATGTGGATTTGGTGGTTAAGGCCCACACGTGTGGCGAAAAACAGCGTTTCAACAAATTTAAAAGGCGCAAGAGGTACGTGCGCACCATCGGCCACCGCCAGGAGTACACCAAAGTCGAGGTAGTGGGCGTCAAATAAGGTTTTTCAGCACAATCTTAAGCTCGTTCGGCATCGGGGCTTTCAGTTCAATGAACTCATTGTTTTTGGGCAACCGGAATTTGAGGTACTCGGCATGCAAAAACTGGCGGCTGAGACCTGATTTATCACGCAATTTTTCATTGAGCTCATGGTCGCCATACACCTTATCGCCGCAAACCGGGTGGCCGATTGAGGCGAAATGCACGCGGATCTGATGGGTGCGGCCGGTGATGATCTGCACCTCCACCAGCGTGTAATCCTTGATGTACTTCTTTACCTTGTAATGGGTGAGGGCGTATTTTGCCCCCTTCCTGTTCGAGATTTTCACTTCGTTCTTTTTCCCTTCTGTTTTAAGGAGCGGCGCCTCAATACTGCCCTCTTCCGGTTTTAAATGGCCTTTTAGGAGGGCGACGTATTTTTTTACCACTTTCCTTTCCTCAATCTGTTTGGAAAGGTTATGGTGCGCCGCGTCGTTCTTGGCCACGATCATCAGGCCCGAGGTGTCTTTATCCAGCCGGTGCACAATACCCGGCCGTCTTTCCCCGCCGATCCCGCTCAGGTTTTTGCAGTGGTACATCACGGCGTTTACCAGAGTTCCCGAAACATGCGCGCCGTAATCCGTGGGGTGTGAAACCATGTTAGGAGGTTTGTTGACCACTACAATATCTTTATCCTCATAAATAATGTGGATGGGAATATTTTCCGCCACAATTCCGATTTCCTTAATCGAGGGGACGACGACCAAAAGCTCCTCGTCCTCGCGCACCTTGCAGGCGGGCTTGAGTGTTTTTTTATGGTTGATAAAAATACTCCCCCCCTTGATCATTTTCTGGATGAACGCGCGGGTCATCATAGGCTCCATCTTGGCCATGTACTGGTCCAGCCTCATTCCATCTTCCGCTGATGTGACTTTGTAGTGGCGCATGAGGGCATTATAGCAAAAAATCGTTTGACTTCATTTTCCAAATCCGTATACTACCCTTTGTCGAAGACCGTTGGCGCCAAAATAAGACCAACCGAGACGCACAATTCAATTCCTGATACTCCATCGTTTTATTGATTTGTCTCGCGCGTCCTCGGCAGCGAGATTTTTTTTAACTCCAATGCCATGGCCGTTACCAAAGCCAAAAAATCAGAAATCCTTTCCGAACTCGATGAAATGTTCGGCAAAGCCAAAAGTATCGTTTTCGCCGCCAATAAAGGGCTTTCCGTAAAGGATGCCTCCCATCTCCGCGGCCAGCTTAGGAAGGGCAAGAACGAAATGAAAGTCGCCAAAAAGACCCTTATCCGCATTGCCGCTGAAAAGCACAATATCAAAGATATTGATGACGCGGTGATGACAGGGGCCGTAGCGGCCATATTTTGCTACGAAGATCCGCTTTCCGGCATCAAGGCGCTTTTTAAATTTTCCAAAGAAAATGAAAAACTTGAGCTCCTTGGCGGCATCATGGATGGCAAGGTGATCAGCGCCGATATAGTCAAACGCTATGCCGCCATACCGAGCCGCGAAGAGCTTTTGGCCAAGATGATGGGCTCCATGAAATCGCCTGTTTCCGGTTTTGTAGGAGTCTTAAGCGGTACACTCGGCGGTTTCGTCCGCGTGCTGCAGGCTTTCAATGAAAGCCGTCCCGCCGAAGAGCCTAAGGCTGAAGAACCTCCGAAAGAAGAGCCGAAAAAGGAGGAACCTAAAGAAGAATCTTCCGCGCCTCCCGCGGAAGAAAAACCGGCTGAACCTGCTGCCGGCGTGCCGGAGGAAGGACCGGGCGAAGGAAAAACCGAATAACCTATTTTTTTTATTTTTTACATTTTAATTTTTCATTGTTATGTCCGACGATATCAAATTGTCCAAGGCCGCCGAGGAAATCCTTGCCGCGGTTGAAAAGCTCTCCGTCCTGGAACTCGCCGACCTGGTGAAGGCCATGGAAGAGAAATTCGGCGTTTCCGCCGCCGCCCCTGTGGCTGTGGCTGCTGCCGGCGGTGCCGCCGCAGGCGCTCCTGCCGAAGAGAAAGACAGCTTCAACGTGGAGCTTACCGCTGCCGGCGCCAACAAGATCAACGTCATCAAGGTGGTCCGCGAAATCACGGGTCTGGGTCTTAAGGAGGCCAAGGATCTCGTGGATGGCGCCCCCAAGGCGGTCAAAGAAGGCGTAAAGAAAGAAGAGGCCGAAAAAATGAAGAAAGACCTCGAAGCGGCCGGCGCGCAGGTGGCTTTGAAATAATCATTTGTTATTTCTCCAAAAACCCTTTTTCCGTTCACGCGGGAGGGGTTTTTGTATAGCTTGCAAAAACCGTTTTTAAATGATAAATTTTTTCAGTAATCTTAACCGTTAAAGATGCCTTTCCATACGCGTCGCATCAGGAAGAGGCCGCCTTTAAAACCGTTCCGGAAAGTTAAAGGGGCCTTATCACAGGGGGTGCGCTATTACCGGACGGGCGGCCCGAAACGCAAAAACAGGATTTTGGCTGTTTTTATGGCCCTTTTGGGCATTTTTATCGTATGGAAAGTCATGTCCGCCGTTTACGGTTTCATTTCGAATTTCGATGTGAAACAGATGATCTATTCCATGGGGTCCGATTTGGAAAAGGATGAAAATGGCTACATCAACATTGTGCTTTTGGGCGACGGCGGCTATGAGCGCGACGGGGCGGACCTGGTGGATACCATCATGGTGGCCAGCGTGGATATCCAGAAGAACGCCGTATCGCTTTTTTCCATCCCGCGCGATTATTACGTCAAAAGCGTCCAGTTTCCCGGCAAGATTAACGAGCTTTACAGGAACCATAAAAAGGTGCTGAAAAAAGAAGAGGCTTATGGGCTTTTTTCCAGGGTATGCGGCGAAGTGACGGGGCTTGATATCCCTTACTACCTGCGCGTGGACTTTAACGCGTTCGTGGAAGTGGTGGACAGCATCGGAGGTATTGCCGTGGAGGTGCAGGAAGACCTTGTTGACCCTTATTATCCCAACGAAACCGATAACGGCTACACGCTTTTCGAAGTCCACAAGGGCTTGCAGGAAATGGACGGTGAAACCGCCCTCAAGTTTGTCCGCAGCCGCAAAACCACCTCCGATTTTGACCGCGCCAAACGCCAGCAGCAAGTATTGGAGGCCATCCGCGCAAAAGCCACCAGCATGAAAGTATTCACCAGCCCCAAGGCGCTGAAAAACCTCTATTACGCCGTGATCGACAACATCGACACCAACTTGGACATGAGGAAAATGATTTCCTTTGCCGCCATCGGAGAGCATATCAATAGGGATAGGGTTGTTTCCAAGCTCATCCACGATGACCCCGGGCAGGAAGGGGGGTTTCTTTACACGCCTGAAAGGCAGTTTTATGACGGCCTTTTTGTTTTGGTGCCTTTTGGCGATAACCTTGATCTTATCCACCATTATGCTGACCTTATTTTCCACAAGCGCGAACTTTACTTTGAAAATCCGGGTGTGGAAGTGCTGAGCGCGGTGGAAACCCCCGGAGTGGCCCGCAATACCGCTTACCAGCTCAACCGTTATGGTTTCAACATACAAAAAATCGATAATTACCTGGATGGCGCCGGTGAAAAGGAATATTTGGATGAAACCGTGATTTTTTATTATAGTTGGCAAGAAGACAAGAAGGGGAATGTGGTGCCGGATTATCCTGTGGCGCTTGAAGCTTTGCAGTCCTTTATCCGGGCTGCGGCAATGCCGGGCGATCCCCTTGAGGCGGGGGCGGGCGTAAATTTCTCTGTTGTCATTGGCAGGGATTTTGAAGGCCTGAGCGTGAATTAGCTTGCCAGGGGCGGCGATTTAAACTAAAATACACCGGCAAACGGTAATATTTAATTCAAGACTATCAGGATTTTTATGACGATTCAGGTTTTCAGGAAGGGGTTCAGGATTTTATCGTAATAGTCGTAAAAGTCTTAATAGTCGTAATAGTCCCAAAAATATGCCTATCATCAAAAGTTCCATTAAAAGGGTGAAGCAGGATAAAGTGAAAACTGCCCGCAACCGCCATTATAAAAGTGAAATGAAATCCCTCATGAAAATTGTTGTGGATTATTGCGCGGCGGGTGAGACCGATAAGGCAAAAAAAATGCTGTCCAAAGCCATCAAAGCCATTGATACCGCCGCCAAGAAAAAAATCATCCATAAAAAGAACGCCGCCCGCAAAAAATCTTTGCTGGAGCGCACTTTCACTGCCGCCGTCAAGAACCCCAAGGCCGCTCCGGAGAAAAAGGCCAAAAAGTAGCCCATGACCAAAGGCAAGTACTTATGTCTGGATTATGGGGAAAAGCGCGTCGGGATTGCGCTTTCTGATTTTGATAAGGCCTTGGTTTTTCCGCGCGACCCCATCGTGTACAAAACGCCTGCCGGGCTTAGGGAGTCTTTAAGCGCTTTGTGCCGTGCCGAACAGGTTGTGAAAATCATTATCGGCCTGCCGCTTGCCATGGATGGCGCCTGGGGAGAAAAAGCGAAAAAAGTCATTGTTTTCGGTGAAAAGCTGAAAACGCTTCTTCCCGGAATAGCGATTGAATATTTTGATGAGCGGCTTACCACAATGGGCAGCGCCAAAACGCTTCGCGCGGCGGGAGTCAAAGCCAAACGGCAAAAAGGGATGATCGACTCCGTTTCCGCCCACCTGATCCTTACGACGTATCTGAAAAGCCTTAAAGGATGACCGGCGGCAGGTTTTTATGCCTGTTGTCCGTTATCCGTTCGCGGAGCGTTTTTTCGTTTTGGGAAGAAAGTTTTTTCCCTTTCGCGAATTTTTTCAGGATGTCATCCATTTCAGCGTAAGTCATTCCTATTTCGTTTTCATCGGTTTGGCCTTCCGCCAGTTCCGCGGAGGGTGTTTTTTCAATGATTTCATTGGGGATACCCAACAGCTTTGCCGCTTCCCCTACTTCGGTTTTATAAAGCCCGCCAAGGGGGAGCAGGTCGCACGCCCCGTCGCCGTATTTGGTGAAGTACCCGATTTCGATTTCCGTTTTGTTTCCTGTGCCTAAAACCAGCGCCTCATGGGTGTTGGCAAAGTGG
>JAFGNE010000016.1 GCA_016927155.1 Candidatus Peregrinibacteria bacterium | reverse complement strand
TGAGGGCACGGTAGCGCCCGGCGCGTCCCTTACCTTAACCGCCCAATCCGAGCCCAATCTGGAGGAAGTGAGGATAAGGATACAGGGCGTTGAGGAACCCCTGCCCCCTTCCGCTTCCCAGCCTGGCACTTACACGGCAACCGTTACGGCGCCGGTTTCCGCTGGCTCTTATCCCATCGATGTGATTTTGGTGGATAAACTGGCCAATAAAGCCGAATTCAATGCCAAAGCCACCGTAGCCGTTTCCGTCCCGAAACCCGTGGCCCCGCCGCGCGTGGAAGGGCTGGAGGGTATGCCGGGCGATCGGCAGGTTACTTTAAGCTGGCAACCGGTCACGGCCGCTGAAAACACGGTCCAGAATTACCGCGTTTATTTCGGCGCCCTTTTCGATAACCTTAACCAGAAACTCGATACCGTCGGCGCGGTTACTTCCGCCGTGATCCAAAACCTGGAAAACGGCAGGCAGTATTTCTTCGCGGTGCGCGCGGCGGACAGCAAAGGCAATGAAAGCGAGGAGGCGAGTGTGACAGTTGCTGTTACCCCTGTTGCGCTTCAGGCTGAGCCTGAAGCTGAACCTACAGAGACCGTTCCGCCCTCCGCTTTAAACGGTATCGAAGGCGTTTCACTGCCGAATGCCGTTGCCCTCAAATGGCAACCTTCGGAGGTTTTAGGCGTTTCTTTTTATAAGATTTTCTTCGGCCTTAAAACCGGCCAATATGGCGAATACGTCGTTACCCCTGATTCGTCCCCGCAGGCAACCGTCATGGACCTTATCAATGGCGTGCCTTATTATTTTTCCGTGGTCGCTTTGGATTCGTATGGCAAAGAGCTTTCGCCCCTTTCTTCCGAAGCCTCTTTCATTCCTGGCGGGGGACAGGCGGTTGCCATGCGCCCCACGGCCCCCCGGGAAACCCAGGTTGTTTACCCGTCTTTGGTTTATGGCGAACAGCTCGCGCATGTGCCTTCCACCGAGAAAACCGGCCCCGAAGCGGTTTGGGTTGCCCTTATATCGTTGTTTGCCGCGCATTTTTTCTACCGCCATAAACGCCGGCTCATCCAACGATAAATGCTTTTAAGCGCCTTCCGTTACATCATCAGCGATGCCAACCGGATTCCGGTTGAAGTGAAGCTTGTGGTTTTGGTGATGTTCCTGCGGACGCTGGGGTGGGGATTTGCCGACCCCTTCTTTTCCATTTTTATCAATAATTTCAGCGAAAATTACACGATGGTCGGCCTTTTTGTTTCGCTTGTGGGCGTTGTTTCGTTTATCACCATCATCCCCCTCATGCGCCTGGCGGATAAAGTGCAGGACACCCGCCTTATGGAAAACGGCGAAATCCTTTACTTTTTTGCCATTTTTTCATACACGGCCGCCGCTTATCTTAAAAGCGTTCCGCTGCTCCTTCTGGCCCTTGTGCTTAACGGTATCGGCCAGCCTTTTATTGTGGTCGCCGCGGAATCTTTCATCCGCAAGCGGGGGGAAGGGAATGCGCGCTCTTTCGGATATTACACAGCCATTGATTATTTCGGGTGGATTATCGGTATGGTTATCGCCGCTTTTACCATCCAGTATTACGGCCTCAACAATATGTTTCTTTTTGTGCTTCCCAGCACGATTTTCGGATTCCTTATCCTTTTCCGCATCAAGGAAGACGGGCTGGCCTCGCTTATCATGGGTTTCCGGCAGTATTTTCACCGCCGGAAGGATTTTCAGGATTTATGGAACGATTTTAAGGTCATCAACCCCAAGATGTTTTTCTTTCTTCTGCTTTCTTTTTTCGATGGCGTGATCCGCATCTTTTCCTATATTTTTATTCCCCTGCTTGCTCTCACTCTTAACCTGGACCTTAAGGAAATTTCCCTTCTCCTGGCGGTGATGTACCTTCCTTTTGTATTCAGTTTTTTCTTTTCGGAGGTCGCGGACAGGATGCGCAAAATGTATGTCATCGCGTTCGGCCTCCTTATCGGCGCGTCGGCTTTCATCCTCCTTTCTTTCCTGGTACACCAGCTTTGGGTGATTTTCCTGGCCACCATGATTTCCCTTTCCATGGCCATTGTCCGTCCCGCTTACAACAGCGTCATTACCCGTTTGACCCCCCGTCATATGTTCGGAGAAGTGACGGGCCTCAATAACCTGGCCATGCGTTTCGGTTATATGGTCGGTCCTGTTTTTATGGGGTTTGTCGCCGACAGGTTCGGCCTGCCCTTTTCTTTCACGGTGATGGCCTGCATCGCTTTATTGCTCGGCATCGCCACCCTCTTTTTGCGGAAGTATGATTTTTTGCCGGGAACCGGTTGATTCCGGAGCAGTAACGTTATAACCTAATCATGGAATGGAAAAAACAAAAATTTTCACTATCGGCGGCGCCACATTCGATATTTTCGTAAAAACGAACCAGCAGGCTGTTATGAGCCTGGCTACCTCCGACACGGCTGAAAAATATCTTTGCCTGAAACATGGGGGCAAAGTGAAAGTTGAGCATGTGGTGGAAACGTTCGGAGGCGGAGCCACCAATACCGCCGTCGCTTTCGCCCGCATGGGCCTTGAAGCTTTTTTTGTCGGTAAGATCGGCTCGGCTTATGGCGATAAAGTGGTCCGGAACCTTAAGGAAAATGGCGTCCATACGGATTTTGTGGGCAAAACGGAAAAGGATAAAACGGCTTTTTCCACTATTATCAGCATTTTTGACGGTGACCGTACGGTTTTGACCTATGCCGGCGCCAACCGGTTTTTTAATGAAAAGGACTTGCCGGTGAAGAAGCTCGAAAAGACCGACTGGATTTTTTTTAATCACTTGGCCGAAGGGGGCGGAAAAATCCCCGAAGTCCTGTTTTCCGTCCTCAAAAAGAATCCGGACATCAAAATGGCCTGGAATCCGGGGCATGAACAATTCATGCAGGGCGTAAAACGGTGGAAAGCACTTCTTGCCCACACCGAAATTCTTTTTGTAAACAAGGAAGAAGCCGCTCTTTTCACTAAAATTCCTTACCGTTTGGCAGGGATGAAGCGGGAAGACCCCCGCTTCCATGTGCACCTTTTGCGCGATTTCCTGCCCCCTTACGCGGATGATGTCACAGAAATTATGCTTGAATTTTTCAAGTATGGAGTAAAGAACGTGGTGATCACCGACGGCCGAAACG
>JAFGNE010000015.1 GCA_016927155.1 Candidatus Peregrinibacteria bacterium | reverse complement strand
TTTTGGGGCGCCACCCCGTTTGTACCCACAAATGGGGTGGCAAAGCTTTGAGTGTTGTACACCATAAGTTCCCCGACAGGGGGAAATCAGCGAAAATCCTGCACATTGGTTATTATAGAGATTTATTTTTTACAAATGATGATAATTCCCTTAATATGTTAAGGCTTTAATTAATATGTTTTTATGGTCCGGGCTGTGATAATAAACGGGTTTTTAACAATCGCTTTTCTGGCGTTTTTTGGCATGATGGCACCAACGGTTTTGGCGATGGAGGTGGACAGTAATGACATTGTGTTTTCGTTGTCCGGCGGAGAACTGGTTTCCGCGCCTGTTCCAGTGCCCGAAGGGGCGTATGCCATAGGGGTGGAACTTTCGCGCGAGGCGGAAGGTCTGGAAATCAATTACGATCCTTTTGGCGGCGGCTCTTGGGAAAGCCTTGATGAAGAATTGCGGGAACAAGGGGGGTTGGGCGCGTTTTTAATCACTCCGGATGCCTCTTTCATCCAGTGGCGCGCGAAAACAGATCAGGCGGCGGCGTTAACGCTTAAGGCAGACTTTTTCACTTATGAGCCGGAAACGGATGATTTGGTTTCGGCGCATGGCGACCTTTTGGCCGGTCCGGAAGTGGCCGCGGCAACGCTTCGGATCATTTCCCGCAGGGCTTGGGGTGCCGATGAAACACTGCGTTATTGGGTGCCGGACGGCGCGTCGTCGGCTTCTTCCTCCGGTGATGACGCGGGAGATAAAATACCGGCCGATGAAGGGAACGGAAGTTCCTGCACGGAGGGTTTTAATGTGGGTGTCAAAATTGTCCGCCTAACGGAAAAAGATTCAAACGGCAACCTTTTGCTGTGGCCCCTCCAAACGGTCAACGAAGTCAAAAAGATTGTCGTCCACCATACGGGCGGTGATGTGCGCGACGTGAATGGCGATAACCGGATGGACAGCCTGGATTTCAGCGCCATTGTGAGGGCCATTTATTATTATCACGCCGTCACGCGTGAATGGGGCGACATCGGTTACAATTATCTGATTGACCCGCTGGGCAATGTTTATGAAGGGCGTTACGGCGGGGATAAAGTGATTGGGGCGCATGTGTTCTGCCATAACAAGGGCAGCCTCGGCATTTCGGTGATCGGCAATTATGACAACGACACGATTTCCGTTCCGGCACTGCAGTCGCTTACCCAGCTGGTTGGATTAAAGGCGGGCCAGTTGCAAATCAACCCGCTTGGCACGACCAAGGCGGCAGGCAAAGATTTGCCTAATATCATCGGCCACCGTGATTTGCGCCCCACGTCATGCCCCGGCAAAAACCTGTACGCGGAACTTCCACAGCTTAGGCAGCGCGCGGATATCATCATGCGCGGAGGAATTTTTTCGGAATCCGGCTTGCAGCAGGGGACGCTTGATTACAATGCCGACACGGTGGGGGCCATTACTCCTGTTACTTTAAGGCCCAATGAAAGGAAAACCATCAGCCTTACGTTTAAAAATACCGGCCGGAAAACCTGGGATAAAAATACCTGGCTCCATGTGGCTGATAACGAAAACCCCAATGTCCAGGTGGTCGCGCTCCTTCCCGATAAGCCTTTTGTCGCGGGAAACCTGAAGGAATATTCCGTTATTGAGGGGCAAACCGGTTCTTTTAGTATTGAAATCGAGGCGGGATATGTGGCCGGCGATTATGAATTCAAGGTGTCCCCCGTAGTCAACGGGCAGTTCAAGGTTACTCGTTCCACGGTCACTATTCCCGTCAGGGTGGAGCAGGCGCATTACGGCTACCGTGTCGCGGATTCCAGTTTGCCTTCCGGCACGGTGTTCCAGGGGCAGAAAGTCACCGCCTGGATCGATCTGGTGAATGAGGGGAATGTGATTTGGAAAAATTACGGGACCAACCTCATCACTTTGGGCACTTCGGAACCCCGTGATTCCGCCAGTGTTTTTGTCAGAAGAAATACCACACGCATCGGTTACCTCAAGCAAAGCGAAGTGTATCCCGGCCAAACCGGTCGGTTCATGCTGGAACTGATTCCGCCGGATACGGTGACAGGCCCGGTTACCCAACGTTTTTCTCCGGTCATTGAAAAAGTGGCCTGGCTGGAAGATAAGGGCCTGAAATTTGACGTGGACATACGCAAGCCCCGCCATGCCACCCGGATCATCATCCGGTCTGTCATCAACAGCATGCTTCCCGGTGAAATGAAGAAAATCGCCCTCACCATGGTCAATAAAGGAGATTTGCCGTGGGACCCTGAAAATATGCGGTCCATTATCACCGGCCGGGGTATTACCGTTTTCCGTAAACAGCTGATCCCTGCGGCGCGCGTGGAAAAAGGTTCTTCGGTTGATTTTGATTTTTGGGTGCAGGCGCCTTATAAGGAAGGCGTGGGGGGCGTGTACCTCAATTCCCGGTTCAACCAAATCCCTATTGAAGGGGGATTGTCCCGCCTGAGGATCAATATCCCCAAGCCTGTCTTTAGCGCCCAAATGGTGAACCAGGGGCAAAAGAGCCTGACCCTTCGGCCGAACCAGGCTAAAGAGATTACAGTCCAGTTCAAAAACACGGGCAATGTTGTTTGGCGGAACGACGGCCCCAATGCCGTGCGCCTGGGCACTGCCAGTCCGCGGGACCGCCTGAGCGTTTTCTATTACGAAAAAAACTGGGAAGAAAAATTCCGTCCCGCAAAAATGAAAGAAAAAACGGTCAATCCCGGCGAGACAGCCACATTTACTTTTAAGGTAAAATCGCTGAAAAAAGGGACGTATAACGAATCGTTCCAGATGGTTATTGAAAACGTGGGTTGGGTATTTGGCGGCATCGCCACTTGGACGATCAAAGTGGAAGGGGCTGAAATGCCGGAATCCGCTAATTTAAGCGATGCGGAACTCAATAAACAACGCGCCGCGTTGCTTGTAAAAACCCAGAATGCCATTGCCTCTTCACAGGAAAAGGAACCCGTTGCCACGCCTTTCCGCGTGCGCCTGGGTTACAGTGGCGCAACCGCGACGCTGACTTCGGACAAGCCTTATAAAGTTTACAGCGCCACCGGCCAGGAATTTTTTTCACCAAGCAAAGGGGCCCAAGTCACTTTGCGGCGCGTGGGGAACAATATCCATGTCCAGTCCGGCTCTGTGGTGCGCAGTTCCGCTTACATCCGTTTTGTGCCGGCGGAAGGCGGAATTATGGAAATCGCCTCCTGGGAACGCCCGCCCGATTGGAATAATTCGCTTAACGACAACAAATTCCGCGGCGTTATCGAGGCCCGTGTGGTCAACGGTGCCGTCGCCTACATCAACGAACTGCCCCTGGAAGATTATCTGAAAGGCATTGCCGAGGTGTCGAACGACGCGCCTTTTGAAAAAATGAAAGCCATGGCGGTCCTGGCCCGCACGTACGCCAAGTATTATATGGATCCCGCTAACCGCAAATTCCCCGACATGCCATACGACGGCTCCGATGACCCCAATGTTTTCCAAAAATATCTTGGTTACGGCGTGGAAATCCGCAATCCTAATTTCGTCGGCGCCGTGGCCGTTACCGAAAACGAAGTGGTCACCTATAACGGAAAGTTGGTCAAAACGCCTTACTTCAGCCAAAGCGACGGGAAAACGAAATCCGCCCAGGAAGTATGGGGCTGGAAAGACACGCCCTATCTGGTTTCCGTCCCCGATCCTTATTGCGCGGGCAAAACCATGTCCGGCCATGGTGTGGGGCTTTCCGGCTGCGGCGCGGAAGGCATGGCAAAAGCGGGAAAAACGTACGATGAGATCATCAAATATTACTTCAAAGGCGTGAAAATCGAGGAGCTATGATTTTGTGCGTGGACACCACAACCTCGGCCGCGGGAATCACACTTGTGGATTTAAAGGCGGGAAAGACCCATTACCATGGTTTTGCCGATTTACTGGAAGCCTCGGAGACAATTTTGAAGCTCATTGATGGTGTCCTGAAAACCGCCAAGGCATCACCCGCCGATCTGATGGGCGTGATGGCTATTATCGGTCCCGGAAGTTTTACGGGGTTACGCATCGGCATTACCGTGGCCAACCAGTTCGCGCACCAGCTCAATATCCCTATCGCCGGTCTGCGCACGGACGAATGGTGGCGCTACCGTACGGATGAACGGGCTTTTGTTCATCTGCAAACCATGAACCGAAATGAGGTTTATGCGGAGAGGAAGATCATTCCTGTCGCCGGTTTGCCCACAAAAAAAACCAAATGGCTCGGCGACGTTACCGAACTCCAGCGCGTGGAACTGCCGGAAAAATATGAAGAAATCTTAGGCCTGCGCTCGCCGGAAATCACTTGGAAACTCGTTGCGGAGGATCGCCCCCTGGCGCGCCAAAAAACCTACGACCTGCTTGAACCCTGGTATGGCAAGGAACCGACGATTACGAAAAGCAAGAAGACGCCTGCGATTCGATAAAGTCGCGGATTTTCCGCTTGAAGATTTCCACATCAAACCGCTTGGCATGTTCTCTTATGGCCTTCGGGTCGAATCCCATTGTTTCAAACCGCCGGACGGCATCCGATAAATTTTTGACGGTCTGTTCCCCAAAAAACACGCCGGTTTTTCCCTCGATCATGGTATCCAGGCTGCCTCCCCGGTTCAGGGCGATGACGGGCCGGCCGGCAGCCATCGCCTCCAGCGGCACGATGCCCGCGTCTTCCACCTGCGGGAAAAGGAGTGCCTTGCAATTGGCGTACAGCTCGGCAAGTTGCCGGTCATCCACAAAGCCCAGGATTTCCACGTTGGGCTTGGCCATCTTCTTTATTTTTTCAAAGTCCGGCCCTGTGCCGGCGATTTTGAGTGGCAGGCCAAGGTGGTTGAACGTTTCCACCAGCAAATCAAATTTTTTATAGGGAATGAGCCGGCCGATGGAAAAATAAAAATCCTGGCTTGGGTGCGCCACAGGCTTGAATTTTTCCGTATGCACAGGCGGGTAGATCACGGCGGAATCGCGGCCATAATGTTCCTTGATCTTTCCGGCGATGTGCGTCGAATTAGCAATGTATTTATCCACCCGTTGCGCGGCGCAATAATCCCACTCCTTTATTTTTTTTATTTGTCGGCGGATAAGCGGATGCAGGAACTTGGGAAATTTTTTGAGCCGCGTCTCAAAATCCCAGCTTTCCCACGCGTACCGCATGGGCGTGTGGCAATAGCAAATATGCAGCGTGGAAGGCTTGGTGATCACGCCTTTGCTCACGCTGTGGCAGCTTGAAAGCACCACGTCGTATTCATCCAAATCCATCATCTCCACGGCCACGGGCATCTGCCCCAGGAGCCATTGGTGATGGCTTTTGGCGAAAGGGATTTTCTGGAGCCAGGTCGTCCTTACATCCTTCAGCCCCCCCAACTCACGCATCTTTTTAGGGTTGTACAGCGTGGTAAATACCGGCGCTTCTGGAAAAAGGTCATGGAAAGCCGAGATGACGCTTTCCGCGCCGCCATAGTTCGTCAGCCAGTCGGTTACAAGGGCGATTTTCATAATATGCCGAATAACTTAAAAGTTTTTTCCGCCTGCGAAAGGAAATGTTTTTTGAATTTGGCCGGCCGGCCTCCAATAGCCTGTGTCAAGGCTTCACAATGGTTTTTGTGGTTTTCATTGAAAAAGACAATGGGCAAGTAGCCGTATTTATGGAGGATAGCGTTAAAAAGGATCCGTCCCACCCTGCCGTTTCCGTCATCAAATGGGTGAATATGCTCAAACCGCGTGTAAAACCGGATGGCGATGAGAGAGGGGTATTTTTTGTCCTTAAAATCCTTTTTCAAATCGGCCAAAAGGGAATTGATGGCCCTTTTGACTTCTTTGGGCGGCAAGGTAGGCTGGTTTCCCGGCGCCACATTGCTTTCCTGTTTCCATTTCCCCGCGATCATCGGATTGAGTTTTTTAAGCAAAATCTTATGCACCTTGCTGATGCCTTGGGGGGTCCATTTCATTTTTTTGGAAAAGGCAAAATCAATGGCTTCAAAAGAATCGGCGATTTCCGTTTCTGTCCTGGTTTTCGGCTTCCTGGGGAAAACTTTGGCGTAAGCCTCCACTTCGGGTCGTGTGGTTTTCGACCCTTCCGACCTGTTGGAGTTGAAAGTAAAATGGATGCTGAAAAGCTTCCGAAAATCCTCAAATTCATTGATAAAAAGCTCGCTGCCCGAAACACATGCATACCATCCCCGCGCCTCTTCCATTTTAGCCAAGTTGCCGTAGGGAAATTCTTTCAGAACGGCTTGCGGCAATTTGGCGCTTCTTTTTTTGCCCCATTCCAGGAAAAATCGGAGCATTTGCCCTTCCAGGTCATCGGGCAGGCGATTGCCGAGAAGCCGCGACACCCCCTGGAACTGCAGATAAAAATACGGTTGCCCCTTGATAACTTTCCGGCTGATGAATTTCATATTTTTAGTTAACTAAATTTGATCAAATATAATTATATATTTTGAAAAATCATTTGTCAAAATATTCTATTTTTACCAATGAAAATAGTCTTAAAAAAGTTAACTAAAAATCGATACAAAATTTTGATTTCAGTTAACTAAATTTTCGTCATATTTCCTTCCAAACACCATTCCATCGCTTTTTTGATTTTCACATTTACGTACTGGCCGATAAGTTCCGGTTTTTCACCCTTTAAGCGCACGAACTTATATTCGGGGATTTTGCCAAAAGTGTAACCGCGTTCGGCTTTTTCTACCAGCACCTGCACGGTTTTGCCCAGGAATTGCTGGTTATATTCGTGCGAAACGCCCCTCATCACATCGGTTATCCGTCTGAACCTGTCTTTTTTCACTTCCAGCGGCACATCATCTTTTTGCTCGCGCGCGGCCAGCGTGCCTTCGCGTTCCGAATATTTGGAAACGTAAACCAAGTCAATTTTCAGGTCTTTAATCAGGTCATAACTTTCCATGAATTCCTTTTCCGTTTCGCCACAAAAGCCCACAATGATGTCCGTGGAAATGGACATGTGCGGGATCCGCGCGCGCATTTTTGCGACCAGTTCCTTGAAACGCTCCACCGTGTACGTCCGGTTCATCCGCTTGAGCACGCTGTTGGAGCCCGATTGCACGGGCAGATGGAGGTGCGGCGTCATGGTCCGCAGTTCGCCATAAAGCGCGATCACATCGTCGCTCATGTCTTTGGGGTGCACAGTATAAAACCGCACGCGGTCTACAGTCGGAATGGCGTCGATTTTACGGAGCAGCTGCGCGAAAGGGGCTTCTTTGTTTTTTGGGTCCGCGTCCGCCGGCTTGTAGGTGTTCACATTCTGGCCCACCAGGTTAATCTCTTTCGCGCCGCGTTTGGCCGCCTTTTCTGTTTCATCCAGCACTTCCGCCATGGAGCGGCTTTCTTCCCGCCCACGGGCGTACGGCACAATGCAATAGGAGCAAAAATTGTTGCACCCGTTCATCACAGGGATGAAAACCTGGGCGATGTTCGTGATGGTCTGCGGGATATGGAAATAACTGCATAAATCTTTCACATCATCGGCGCCTTCCACTTGGTGCAGCTCGCGCAATATCTCCGGCAATTGCATCAGTTCTTTTATCCGGAAGGTAAAATCAACAGAGCCCATCCGCCTGAAGATCGCTTCCCCTTCTTTGCGCCGGAGGCCGGTGGACTGCCGGATCATGCATCCCGTGATGCCGATTTTAAGGCGCGGATTTTTTTCTTTGAGCGGTTTGAACTGCTCGCCCAGGCCGTAAATCCGCTCTTCCGCTTTTTGCTTCACGGAGCAGGTATTGAGGATGATGAGGTCCGCGTCCCCAAACCCTTTGGCCGGCGTGTAGCCCAATTTCAGCAAAACCGTCGCGATCCGTTCCGAATCGGAATAATTCATCTGGCAACCGTACGTTTGGATGAAATATTTCACGGAACCATCCTATCGCTATAGCACAAATCTGTCATCCCAATATTCCACAGGCCTTTTATTGCCCATAGTGTTGATAAAAGGCTCCACGCGTTCTTTTGTTATTATTCGGATAGCCACGCGCAAATCATTGGCCATCAAACTCAAATCCGCGCCCAGGGGATTGAGCAGGTTTTTTTTTAAAATTTCCCATCGGGATGGTTCCTGCTCCTTAAAAATGGCCGCAAGATGGTTGATATAGCGTTCCAAAGAAGCCACGCTGTATTTCGGCGTAACCGTGTCCTTTGGGGGGCCGTCATCGTACTCCGCTTCTCCGAATTCATTATCGGTATATTCCTCACGGCTTACCACTTTGAATTCCAGATGTTTTTCATCCAATTTCCCGTCCGGCCCCCTGAATTGCGCAATGGAACGGCGTGCTTTGTATCCAGAAAATTCCAAGGCGTTTTCCGGCTCCAATTTTTTAGTGAAGCGCTTGGTAAGGATGGGGCAGAATGAAGAAAGACCGGTTTCCCATATCTTATTCGCGTCATGTTCCAAGTGGGTGATGATGACAATCCGATGGAGCGATTTATTTTTGATGAGCTTGTGGAACGTGTCCTTTTCTTCATCAAGCAGTTCTCTATAAATCAAGGGCATGGATTCCCATTTGGCTCGTTTTTGGTAAGCCGGATGATCCATAATGGCCATATTGATCCGCCAAAGCGGCAAGGGGGAATGGCGTATTTCGAAATCGGAATGCCCCAGTATTTTTTCGACTTCCTGCTGGATGGCGGGCCGCAGGTTGCTTTGAAAATTCTCTTCATCCTGCTTTTGCAGGTCGGTAATATAAGTTTCGAATTTTTTAAGCAATTCCGGTTTTTCGCGGAAGAAAAACCGGAAAAAGTCATTGAATAGCCGTTTGGCGGGCGTGCGCATACTGGCGGCATAGCAAGCGATGGCGAGGTTGGCCGATTCCAACGCTTTCCTATCCACATTAGGGAAGTTGCCCGCGTCTTTCAGATTATCCTGGCGTTCAGCCACTTTAAGGAGCAGGTTGATGGCGTCACGGGTTTCAATAACCCCCAGCATTTGGGCTAAAAAATCAACCCGGCTGATATCAAGCCGCGATAGCCCTTTCGGTAACTTAGTATTGGGGCGTTTTGAAAAATTGGTGGCCACCAGCGCGATGTCGTCAGCCACTTCTTTTCCATACGTTTCTTCCAGGTAAGCCATCATTTGCGGGTAAAGGCTTAGGCTTTCCGGGGAAGGGTTTTTCCTCAAAAAATCCTCCAACGCGTCGTGCAGGATAATTTTGATGAAGGCTTCCGTCATGTCCACTTTTTTCTCCCGGAACGGGCGCACCCTGTCTTTATATTCCTCCTGGATTTTTTCGATGAAGCGGATGGCGCTGTGCTTCAGGTGTTCCACATAAAGCACGTTGGGGTTCGATTTCCGCTTTTGGCCAAAATGGGCCGCGTAGGCCGTATAACAGGCTTCACCGACCCTTCCCCAGTCCACCGCGATGTCTTCCTGCATCACGAATTTCGCTTCCTGCCATATTTCTTTAATCGCCCCTTTAATCCATTCTTTCGCCGCAGTTTCGTCGGATTCATTTTTCCCGAAATTTTTAAACTGCTTGAGTTCTTCCAGGAAATTATGGGGATTCTCCCC
Organism: Candidatus Peregrinibacteria bacterium; assembly: GCA_016927155.1. GTDB lineage: Bacteria > Patescibacteriota > Gracilibacteria > UM-FILTER-43-11 > UM-FILTER-43-11 > JAFGNE01. Next base: position 871 of record JAFGNE010000015.1, on the reverse strand, counting down.
CTCTTTAATGCCTGACGGGTTTTTTTTCACGTGAAGGGGTTAGTTTTTGGAAAGTTAAACTAATTTTTTATGGTTGGTTTTTTGATCCGCAAGATATTTTGCCAAAGCTTTATGGCGATTTTTAATCGGTAAAGTTAAAAATTGGGGATTTTCCATAAAAAATTCCACTTGTGTCGCTACTTCAGAAAAAGTGCTGTCCGGTTGTACGGATAGCGATTGCCCAATTTGATTCACTTCAGTTAACGCCTGATTCGCATCGTCCCTTGCGCCATAACTTTCAAATATTTTTCCATTTTTAGTGATTAGGACGATTTGTAAAATTTTCCTGGTCGCATCAGGATCTGTTTCCAGGTGTTGCACTAACCGTAAATCAATGCCCTGACCATTATTTTGGCCGCCTTCTTCTATTTTTGGAAGTGGGAAAGAATGCAGGATATGTGTGGGGATTTCATTTCCTTCAAAGGGGGCTTCATTCATTTTTAAAAAGGTTAAAGGGTATTAATTTTAAATTAAAATTGTTTTTTGTCAATATTTCTTTAGCCGGCGTATAATAAAAACCATCTAATCTGGAATCCATGTTTTTTATGAACGCCGCACGGGAATTAAGCCTTAAGAATCCCGCCTATAAAAAAGCGGTGGAGTTTTATGTGTGGGGTGCGCACATAGAAGATGCGGGCCGGGGCGATGTCACGACAAAAAATTTTCTTTTAAATCCCAGGCAATCCGTCCGTGCGGCGGTTATAGCCAAAGAATCCGGCATACTCGCTGGCGTACAGGAAGCGGAATGGTTTTTGAAAAAATGTGGCATCCGCGTTATCCGCAAAATGCGCGATGGGTCGCTTGTCCGCAAGGGCCAAACCTTCCTCCAGTT
>JAFGNE010000001.1 GCA_016927155.1 Candidatus Peregrinibacteria bacterium | reverse complement strand
TTTTAATGGTGTCTTCCAGCGTTTCGCCTTTGTTCATGGAAGACGACGCGGCATGGGCCACCGTGATCACGGAAGCGCCCAGCCGGTGCGCCGCGGATTCAAAAGAAAGACGCGTGCGGGTGCTTGGCTCGAAGAAAAGGGCGGCAACCACTTTGCCGGCAAGGGCTTTTGTCCGTTTGCCTCGGAGCCTTTCGGCTTCTTTGATCAAAAAATCGACTTCCGCACGCGTGAGGTCGGCTGTGGTGATAAGCTGGGTCTTTTTAAACATTCGTTTTTATTAGGAACTGAAGGTATTTTAATATAAAATCCGTACATAAGGAAATCCATGTATTTTTGCGATGAGGCCAAAATCAAAGTGAAGGCGGGAAACGGGGGCAACGGCTCCGCTTCTTTCATGCGGGCAAAATATATCCCGAAGGGCGGGCCTGACGGCGGGAATGGCGGGAATGGCGGCAGCGTTGTATTCCAGGCTGATGCCAATTTGAATACATTGGTCAATTACATGAGCAGGAAGCATTTTAAGGCGGAAAGCGGGCATAACGGCCGTGGGCGTGACCGGTACGGGCATAACGGCGCGGACCTTATTTTAAAAGTGCCTGTCGGCACGCTGGTTTATGACAGTGCCGACGGCAAATTGCTTGCCGATCTTGCCGAAAACGGCCAGGAAGCTGTTGTCGTGCGGGGAGGCATGGGGGGAAAAGGGAATGCGGGCTTTAAGTCTTCCGTAAGGCAAGCTCCCGATTTTGCCGAGCTTGGCGAACCCGGCGGAGAAAAAGAGCTGAAGCTTGAACTGAAACTGATTGCCGAAGTCGCTTTCATCGGCTACCCCAGCGTTGGCAAATCCACACTGATTTCCCGTATATCCAATGCCCGGCCCAAAATTGCCGATTATCCCTTTACCACTCTCGTCCCGAATCTCGGGGTAGTGAAGGTGGACACTGCCGATTTTATGGTCGCCGACATCCCGGGTCTTATTGAGGGCGCGCATGAAGGCAAAGGGCTTGGTATCGCCTTTTTAAAGCATATCGAGCGCACTAAGATCCTGGTGCATTTGATGGATATCACCCATAATGAGGAGGAGTTGCGTGATGAATATAAAAAATTGAACCAGGAGCTCAAATCGTACAGTCCCGCGCTGGCTAAAAAGCCGCAGATTCTTGTTTTCAACAAATGCGATGCCACGATTAATGAAATTGCGGAGCTGGTGAAAAGGGAATTCAAAAAGGAAAAACCTTTGTTCATTTCCGCGGTCAGCGGACTAGGCCTTAAGGAATTTTTGTATCGCCTTAAGGATGAAGTTATCGCCTTGCGGAAAAAAGAGCAGAAACCTGTTCCTGAAAAAAAGGAAAGGAAAGTGTTTCATCCGGACGAAAACCTTCCCGATATCCATAATTATTCCATTGAAAAAGAGGGCGATGGGTTTCGCGTGAAAGGCCGCCGTATTGAGCAAATCGCCATCATGACGGACATGAGCAAAAAGGGCGCCATCACCCGTGTGCATGACGTGCTTGATAAAATCGGCGCGTATAAAGAAATGAGAAAATTGGGCGGAAAACTGGGCGACCCGATTCACCTTGGCGTGCGCCAATTCGGATTCCGGGACATGGAGTAACTTTTACCGATGACGATTAACGTCCAAAATTTTATACAGGATTTTCGGGATTTGTACCTGAAATCGCCCCAATGCGGCTCATGGACGCGCGCCTCGGAAAATTGTGATTACGGCGATATCACTACGGTTTCGAAGGACTGTTATATGTGTTTTAATTCCGGCAACTGCCGCGAAGCCTATTACTGTGAAGACAGCCGTGAGCTTAAGGATTGCGTGGATTGCGCTTTTTGTGAGGCCTGCGAGCTTTGTTATGAATGCGTGGACTGTAATAACTGTTACGGCAGCAATTACTGCCAGGACTGCGTGAACAGCGAAGACGTCCATTTTTCTTATGATTTAAAACGTTGCAGGCACTGCATCGGTTGCGTGGGCCTGCGCGATAAGGAATATTATCTTTTCAATAAATCTTGCACACCTGAAGAATTCAAACAGGCCTTAAGCACACTTGATATTTCAAACCCTTTGATTGTCGAAAAGGTCGATAAAAAAGTCGAGGAACTGAAGCGCAAAGTGCCCCGGATGTACGTGCATCAGTTTGATACCGAAAACTGCACGGGTGATTACATCACCCACAGCAAAAACTGCCACCGGTGTTTTGATACGCGGCATACCGAGGACAGCGGCTACATTTACCAGGCCAACCTGGACAAAGGCACCAATGACAGCTGGGATTGCGGGCCTATCCCCACGGGCATGGATTTGTGTTACGACATCGCCTATTCCCATTATCTTTTCAACTGCAAGCACCTGTACTGGTGCGGTAACCTGAAGGATTGCCAGTACTGCACCAACTGCTTTGAATCCGAAAACCTGTTCGGCTGCCATTACATCCAGAGGAAGCAGAAAGGCTTTTATATCCTAAACCAGCAAGTGGAGGAGGATTATTATCGGAAAACGACAAGAGCTATTACCGATTTATTGCGCAGAAAACGGATTTATACCCTGCACGACCTGCTCAACAAGGATTTGTCCGCCCCGACGCCCGAAATTTCGGACAGCCAGCTGGAGCGGAAATGCGTTTTATGCGGTGAGGTTTTTGAGCTAACGGAAAATGAGCGGAAGTTTTATAAGGAAATGGATATTCTTTACCCCATTTATTGCCCCGAATGCCGCGCTATGCAACGATTTAGACTGAGGAACGAGCGGAAAATGTACAAAAGAACGTGCGGCAGCTGCAAAAACACGCTTATCACCACTTATCCGCCCGAAAGCCCGTTCATTGTGTATTGCCTCGATTGTTACTGGAAACATATGGGTTAACCATTTTTATGGAACAAAGCGCTAAGTTCAATTGCCGGAAGTGCGGAAAAGAATTCCTGGTCATCGCGCAGGAGCAGGCGTTTTATAAGCAAAAAGGGATTCCCATGCCTTTTGCCTGCCCCGAATGCCGCAGGGGCCGCCGGCAGGGTCTTCGGAATAAACGAAAGCTATATGCGCGCGAGTGCGGCAAATGCGGAGTTATGCTTGAGAGTACCTATCCGCCGGATTCGCCTTATACCATTTACTGCGAGAAGTGCTATTTTGCGGAATTCTGAATTTCAAATTACAATGGATTTGATATGAAATTGATCGTCGGCCTCGGAAATCCCGGCAGAGAATACGCGAAAACCCGCCACAACGCGGGGTTCATGGCGATTGATTACCTCGTCGGGCACTTCGGTTTTGGCGATTTAAAGATGTCCGAAAGACACAAGGCTGAGATTAGCGAAGGCGAGCTTTTTGGCGAAAGAGCATTTTTTGTAAAACCGCAAACCTACATGAACTTATCGGGGCAGGCGGTAAAAAGCGTCATGGGTTTTTACAAAATAAAACTGGAGGATCTCATCGTCATCTACGATGATGTCGATTTGCCCTCAGGCACGCTTCGCATACGGCCAGACGGATCGGCGGGCGGGCACAAGGGAATAAAATCCATCATTGAACACCTTGGCAGCCAGAATTTTATTCGCGTGCGCCTGGGCATGCATCCGGTTAAACCTTTTCGCGGCGCACTGGAGGATTATGTGCTCGGAAAGGCGGATTCGGACGAAAAGAAGCTCCTGATGTCTAACATCAAAGAACTTCCGCAGGTCTTGCAGGTGATTTGCGAAAAAGGAGCGGCAAAGGCGATGAATGCCTTCAATTAAACGCTTAATCCCGCCAGACAAAAGCGGACAAGTTTAATCCGCCTTTTAGGAGTTTAATGGCTTTGCGCAGCTCATATTGGCTGATCCCTTCATTCCACGGCTCACGTTCAGGGAGCGGTTTTCCCGTATCATATTGCTCCAAAAAGGGTAAAGCTTTTTTGTCGCCCAGTTGCCCTAAAGCCCAAATGGCATCATTTTTTCCTGCCAGGGGCGATGCTTCAGCGATCTGGTTTATCAAAGCGTCAACGCATTCCCCCCCGTACCGGCTTTGAGCCATTTCGCATCGTTTTTCCACTTCATGGCCGATTTGTGTACAGGTGATAAAAAACACAAAAAGGGCGAGCAGTATCCCTACACCGGCAATATAGCCGACAAGGTTTTTATTATTTTTTTTGAAAATATTCATAGGTTTATTAAAAATGATTATTGTTGATGCTGAAAAATATTTTCAACCGTTTCACTAAATACCCCGGCAATTTTAAACGCCAGTTCCAGGGATGGGATGTATTTGTTTTTTTCAATCGCGATGATGGTCTGACGGGTAACGCCTACTTTGCAGGCCAGCTGTTCCTGAGTCATATCGCGCATTGCCCGATAGACTTTAATCTTGTTCGTCATCGGTTTCTCCATATTTGTTGCTGAAAAATTTATAAGAGAGTGAATATAAAGCCAGGCTCAGCAAGGCGATATAACTTAGGGTGACCCCCAATACCTCAAGGCTTGCCTGCGGCGGCACGGATTTCCTGCCGATCATGATGAAAACCAACGAAAGGAAGGCAATCGTGATTGTTAAAATTACGTAAGCCAGACGGGCCGCGAGGCCGCTGATCGTCTGTATCCTTTCGTCCACCAAAACAGCTTTTGCCTTTTTCCGGACCAGAAAAAGAAACAGCATGCCGATCAATACTCCGGCTAACGCCAAAATGATGTTGTTATAAACAACCGCTATGGCTACCGTGGCTGAAACAAAAGAAGCGGTAAGGACCTTCATTTTTTTGAATTGTTTGTAATTCATATTAAAAAAGTAAAGTATACATTACTAATTGTAATGTGCGCTTTACAAAACGGTCAAGGCCATTTTGGCTGGGGAGGCAGGGATCGAACCTGCGAATGGCGGCTCCAAAGGCCGCTGCCTTACCACTTGGCGACTCCCCAAGGTGTTTCCAGTTTAACAAAAAAGCCCTGGTAGTCAATTCGGGTTAAGCCTCGGCAAGTCCCAGCCGTTTCAAGTCATCCGGATCCATCTTTTTTCTGGCCTCTTCTTCTCCATGATGTTTGACGTAAGCCCAGTATCGCGCTTTGAGATGCCTGTCCGGACTATTTTTCCAAGCTGTTTTGACTCCTTTCCGATGTTTTCTGCGGTAAGCGGGTTTGGCGTAACGGTCAGCGTTAATCCTTTCCATTTTTGTCTTGCATTTTTCCTTAAAAACCGATGTCTGCGTTCTTTCCATATAATTCCGCTTGGGCACATTAAACCTTACGAACATGTTACGGATTACATTATAGGCCACATTGCCCAGGTTGTGCTTATGGATGGGCGGGGAATTAAAAAGTGTTTCAGCATGGGCATCCTCCAAATGGCTTGCGGCTTTTTTCATCGCCTCTTCAATGTACTCATCCACATTACCTTGTGTCTTTGCGGGGTTATTGCAGTTTTCAGATACCGCTTTGGCGATAATACTGTTCAATTTTTTACGCACGTCACGGATGCCCCATTCCATTTGGTTGTGGTGTTGGTCCAGAAATCCGGGAAGGTCGGCATAATTGTTATCCTGCAGGATCCATTCAATCACTTTAAACCGGATGAAACGGGCCACATACAGATGGACTTCTTGTGACCTTGCCCCCTGCAGGTCTTCCTTAAGGATATCGCTGAC
>JAFGNE010000014.1 GCA_016927155.1 Candidatus Peregrinibacteria bacterium | reverse complement strand
CTACTCAATCGCGGGCAATATCCTGACCTCGTCCGACCTTGGGAGCTACACCTACGGGGACACCCACCCCCAGGCGGTGACCTCCGCTAATTCAGTCACTTACACTTATGATGACAACGGCAGTCTGACGGGGGACGGAACGTGGACGCATATCTGGGACAGCCGCAACCGAATTTCCCAGTCATCCGACGGGAATACCACTATCTCTTACGCTTACGATGAGACGGGCAGGCGTTATTTAAAGGACGACGGCACCACCCTGACCCTTTATGTGAACAGGTACTATGACAAGGAGGGGGCGACGGAGAAGCTGCATATATATGCGGGAAATATGAAGATAGCAATCAATAAAAAAACAACTTGCCTTCCCCAAAAAAACCCTTAAAATAGTTAAGCAATCTTTGGTCCGGCCATTGATCGGGCCCATTTAGTCCATAAAGATTACTATTATGACCAAAAAAGAAGAGGTCGCGGAGGAATCCGTGGCCGAAATGCAGGGTTACGAGGTGATGCTCATCCTCAAACCCACGCTCCTTGAAGCCGCCGTCGGCAAAAAGCTCAAGGAATTTGATGAATTCATTAAAAGTGCCGGCAAGGTGACCGCCCAGGACAACTGGGGCAAACGCCGCCTGGCTTACCGCATTAAACAATGCGATGAGGGGGTTTATGTTGTTTACAACATAGAAATTCCCCCTTCTTTCACCAAAGAAGTGAACCAGCACCTGCAGATTGATCCGGAAGTGATCCGCCATCTTATCATGGCCATTCCTGAAGGGTATATTTATACCAAATTCAGTGAAGAACCGGACCAGGAAGAGGAAAAACCCGCGAGAAAAGCGCCTTCAGCGGTCAAGCCCAGGGCTGCCATCAAAAAGAAAGAAGTGAAACCCGCCGAAGCGCCGAAAGATGAAGGCATCGCGCCTTCCCCCGAAGCCCTCGACGCCAAACTCAACAAACTGCTTGAAGGCGAAGACCTTAACATTTAATCCATTCCATTAAAATGGCTAAATACATTTTTTCCACTAACCAGAAATTCCCGCCCGGCAAAAGGCGCTGCACGTTCTGCACGAACCAGATGAAAGATATCGATTATAAAGACGTGAAAACGCTCAAACATTTTTTGAACGCCTTTCGGAAGATTAAAGGGCACTATTACACCGGCGTCTGCCTTAATCACCAAAAAAAACTGTCTAACGCCATTAAGCGCGCGCGCCATATGGCCTTGGTTCCGTTTACAAACTAGATTATGTCCGGCCACAGCAAATGGCATAACATTAAGGAAAAGAAAGGCGCCACCGACGCCAAAAGGGGCAAAGTGTTTACCCGGCACGCCGCTTTGATTGCCATTGCCGCCAAAAGCGGGGGCGACCCTTCCATGAACCCGGGGTTGCGTTTTGCCATCGACAACGCCAAGCGGGATAACGTGCCTAACGCCAATATTGAACGGGCCATTAAGCGCGGTACAGGCGAACTTAAGGGTGAGGCACAGATTGAAGAAATCACTTATGAAGGTTATGGGCCGGGCGGCATCGCGGTGATTGTGGAATGCCTGACGGACAACAAAAACCGTACTTTTACCAATCTGCGTATCCTTTTCGACAAACGCGGAGGGAATATCGGCGGCACGGGCAGCGTGGCCTGGATGTTCGAAAGGCAGGGGACGTCTTATGTTCCTAAATACCCTGTTAACATTGAAGATGCGGAAACGGCGAAAAAAGTGCTCGGGTTTGTGGACGCGTTGGAAGAAGATGAAGACGTGAGCAATGTGACAAGCAATTTCGATATCCCCGAAGAACTGATGGAAAAAATCGCCGATTAACCATTTTCCCATTCCGCCGGATCAAGGATCAGGTTCCTTAAGGAGGGTACCGCTTCAATCACGATATCGGAGCCATTCCGGCGCAGGTATTCTTTGCCAAGCTTTTCGGAAGAGCCCGTAAAGAAATCGGCAATTTCCCTTTCGCCCGCAAAAACCCTCACTTCTACGCCTTTTTGCGGATCCACGCCGTAAAGGGCATGTTTTTCAGGATTCTTTGAAACGATAAGGCCTTCTTTAAGATCATTTAAAACTTCAAGCAATTGGGCAACCGCTTCGGGATCGGCCGGTAGGGTTCCGCCATTCTGGATGACCCACTCCCCTTCCCGCTTTTCTAAAGAGACTGTCGGCCCTTCGCCGCTTAAAATAAGGTCTAAACCGCTCACCGTTTCCAGGTTAAAAAGCGGGATGAAATACTTTTGGCCCCTGAGGGCTTTTTCCTGCGGGTTGCCGGGCTGTTCGAAAACCAGGATAAAAATAGCCAGGGCGGCAAAAAGGATGGTGGCCACCTTTAAAGGTCCCGCTTTTTGGATCAGGCGAAAGGATTCCCGGAAAGGGGTGGATAAAGGCATCGGAAGAAAACGTTATAAAGAATATTTTTGGCGCCGGCGCCGGAAAGAACGGGCAATCCCATAAAGGACGGCAAGGGCAGGCATCAGGAAAATCCCGACAGCTTTCACGATCTGCGTTTGTCCGTAGCTCATTTGCCTTAAAGGACGGCTGAAGACGCCTTTGGAACGGATGCCGATCAGGCTTTCGTCCAGCGTCAGGTAATCGACGGCATTCAGGAAAAAAGTGAGGTTTTGCGGATATTGGGAAACAAAGCGGTCGGTAAGGAATCGGGAATTTCCGATGATAAGGATCCGGCCGGCAGCGGCCATGGGGTCGTTTTTTTTCTTTTGCGTCACATTATAAAAACGGGTGAATTTTCCCGAAAGCAAAGCGGCCAAAACAAATTGGCCCCTTTCTTTGGGTTCACTGTTTTCCAGTCGGGTGTTCGGATCGAGGTAAAAAGGCTGGCCTTCCGTCCACGCTTCATCCGTAGTAAAAACCAGGTTTTCCGCCGTAACTCCCGCCGGCAAATTGAGTGAGACGGGACTCGCCCAAGGAAAAACCAGCGAATCGAGTTTGGAAAGGATCGGGCTTTTCAGGTTAAAATGGGCGGCCATGGCTTTCACCCAAAAAGGGTAAGGCTGGACAAAATTAAAATACCCCTGTGAAAAAGAGGCGGTTTCGTTTGAGGAATCCAGGACAAAACGGTCGGAAACGGAAGCCCCGTAATGGCGGAGGAGATCATCCAGGTGGACATCAAGGGGGCTGGCCTGCAGGGCGTAATCAACATCCGCGCCATCCAGCAGTAAAATGATGTTCCGGCCTGACATCAGGAAGGATTCAAGGGCCTGTTTTTCGTTTTCGGAAAAGGGCAGGCGCGGCCCGCCCACAATAAGGGTGTCTACCGCCTGAAGGCTTTTTTCCGAAAGCCGCGCTTCTTCCACACGGTAATTTTTACCCAAAGCGGCGCCAACCGCCTTATAACGTTCGCCGGAAAGGGCGTTTAAGGCGGAAAGGGCGGGATATTCCCCATGCCCCACCGTGAAACCGATGGCGCGATCCGCGGGGCGGGTAAGTTTCTGCAGGGCGGAAACAAGGTCATATTCCAGGTTGGAGGCATTCTGGACAACGGGAAGGACCTCATGGCGGTCGCCATAAATAAGGGCAATGCCCAAAAAACCGTTTTTCACTTCAAATTTGTCTTTGGCCAAAATATTCATACGGACAGGAAATATGCCAAGCGCTTTGGCTTCCTCGGCAACGGCGTCATCCGCCGGATTGAGGAAATGGACATTGAGGTTCCCTTTCGAAAAACTTTCAAGTTCGCTCAAAATATCCTCCACATACTGGCGGACGGCAAAAAGGTTGGGCGGCAACTCCTGTGAAAAGAAAACTTTCACGGTAACGATGTCATCTAGCGATTCCATCACTTCCCGGCTGGAAGAGGAAAGGGTGTACTGCTGGTTTTCAGTGAGGTCCAGCCTTAAAAAATGCTGGCTGGAAAGATAAGCGATCATCCCCGCGATGCCCAAAAGGAGTAGGGTGAAAATATAGGAATTCCGGAGCTGTTTCATGCGATGGAGAAAATTCATGGGTTAACGCCAGCGGCGGTTATGGATATTAGCCACAGTAAGATGGAGGAAAAGGAAAACAAGAAGCGCGTAATAAACCACATCACGGCTGTCCAGCACACCGCGCAGGATTGAACTGAAGTGGACCCCCAGGCCAAGGAACTTAAAAATGGGGACAAGGGAAAGGGGCACGGCCCGGAGCACGGCGTCGTCCCCTATAATAAACAAGGCGAAGATGAACACCGCGGAAAGGATAAAGGAAATGATCTGGCTGTCGGCAAGGCTGCTTATAAAAAGGCCGATAGCAAGGTAGGCCGCCCCCAAAAAAAGCGCTCCGAGGTAACCCGCCGCGATCGTTCCCCAGTCAGGCCATCCGATAATAAAAAGGATGGCGGGAATGATAAGCGAAAAAATAAGGTTCATAAGCAGGAAGGAGAAACTGGCAAAAAATTTGCCGAGGACCGCTTCCCAGGGGGTAACAGGCGCCGTCAAAAGGACTTCCATCGTCCCCATTTTCCTTTCTTCGGAAAACTGCCGCATGGTGATGGCGGGGATAAGGAGGAGGAACACCCAAGGCAAAAGGGCAAAATACCCGCGCATGGCCGCCTGGCCCGCCAAAAAAACACCGCGGAAAAAAGCCCAGGAAGTGAAAACCAGGAAAACTGCCATAAAAATATAGGCCAGCGGGGAATTAAAATACCCCTGGAGCTCTTTCTGCATGATGGTGTTGATATGGCGGAATTTCATTCTAAGAAGCGGTAGTAACCTGGTTAAAAATGGATTCAAGGCTGGCCAATTCGCGATGGATTTCCAGAAGCTGGAGACCGTTTTCGATGACAATACGGGAAATTTCCGGACGGGGGTCGCGGTTCCTGGCAACCGTGATGACAAAACCGTATGCCCCCTTTTCCCTCACGGAATATGTATCGGTATTTTTTACGCCGGGAATGGCGGTCAGGATGCCCAAGGCTTTCGCCTGCTCCCCGCGGATGACAACTTTAAGCTTCACGTGGGCGTCAAACGTGTGCCTAAGTTCCGCGGCCGTGCCGGAAGCGGCAATAATCCCCTGGTCAATGATGACGATCCGGTTGCATGTCATCTCGACTTCGGTAAGGACATGACTGCAAAGAATGACTGTTTTTTCGCGCCCGAGCTTTTTGATCAGGCCGCGGATTTCAACGATCTGGTTGGGGTCCAGGCCCACCGTCGGCTCATCCAAAATAAGGATTTCAGGGTCATGCACCAATGTGGCGCCAAGGCCGATACGCTGCCGGTACCCTTTGGAAAGGTTGTGGATCACATGGTCGATTTTCTCCGCGAAACCGCAATCCTCCGCCACTTTTTTAATACGATCTTTAATGTGGCGGGAAGGAACGTTATGGAGTTCCGCCATGTATCTCAGGTATTCATAAACCTTCATGTCCGGATAGAGCGGATTGTTTTCCGGAAGGTACCCCAGCTTTTGCTGCACAAGGAGCGGATGGGTAAAACAGTCGTGTCCCGCTACCGTGGCCTCGCCGCTTGAAGCCGCCATAAAACAACTGAGGATTTTCATGGTGGTGGTCTTCCCCGCCCCGTTAGGGCCTAAAAACCCGACAATTTCCCCTTTGTCCACTTCAAACGATACGCCCTTCAGGGCTTCGGTATTGCTGTATTTTTTCCGGAGATTTCGGACGCGTATGGTATTCATGGCAAAACGCAAAACATAAAGGGAAAGGAGCTACCAAGGTATAACACAGGGGCTTATTCTAAATCAATTTCTGTTATAAATTCAAGGCGGTCTTGTTTCCTCGGGGAAAGCTCTCTAAAATAAATCCGTGCCCCAGTAGCTCAGTGGATCAGAGCAGCAGCCTTCTAAGCTGTTGGTCGCAGGTTCGATTCCTGCCTGGGGTACCAAAAAATGGTCAAATCAACTTTTTTAATATAAAATGACTTCTTAATCTTATATAATTTATTTTTTATGGCTAAAGAATATGGGGAAAAGCTTAGGCTAAAAGTGGTTCGAGAAGATCCCGAAGGCGCACGCCTTTCCAATGGAGGACTGATCCCCCGGGAATCCATTGACCGTTTTTTTGGAGGAAGCAACCCTAATGTTTCCAACAGATCCATGATGACTTACCCTGAAGTCGTTGTAACCCTCGCGAAAAATACCAAAGAAAAAATTTATGACCTGGTTGGTTTCGTTCCGTTAGACCGATAACAATAAAAACGCGACCACGGCCCCGAACACCGCCCCAACAACCACTTCAAGGTGATTATGGCCAAGGGATTCTTCCAGCTTGGCTTCAGGAACGAGCTTATTGATGGTTTTAGCATGCTTTCCCGCCTCATAACGGAGATTGATGGCATCGTACATCACAATAAGGGCGATGACCGCGCTGATCATGAAAAGGGTGCTGCCGGCCCCCTCTTTGTAAGCCACCGTCACCACAAGCGCCGAAACAAAAGAGGAATGCCCGCTGGGCATACCGCCGGGTGCCAAAAACCGGATTTTGGCGCGCCGGCAAAAAAGGCCAATTACCACTTTCGTCGCTTCGGCAACCAAAATAGCGGCAAAAGGAATAATAATGGGATAGGTTCCGATAAGCTGGTGAAGGGACTGCCTCATAAATAAAAATTACCGCTTCTATTGTAACGGCTTTGGGGGTTCTTGTAAAAACAACTTTATGGTAATATAAAAAATGGCATAATTGAACAAAAATGAAAAACTTCACTAAAAAATTACTGGCCGCGGCGGTTATCGCCGTTTTTGCAGCCTTTTTAAGCAGCTGCGGCGCGGGAACAACTTCAACCGCTGCCAGTCTCAAAACCTATGAAGGCGGTGATTTTACCATTAATGTGGACCCTGCATGGAAAGTGATCACAAAATCCGATTTTTACGCCGACATCCCCCAGGAAACGGTAGTAGCCTTCACTGCGCCGGAAGCTTATGATGGGTTTTTTATTAATGTAAATGTGGTAAAAGAGGATTTAAAACAGGAAGCTGCCTCTGTGGATTACGCCCGCGCCAACATCAACCTGGCAGGGCAAAACCTGACGGATTATAACAAAATCCAGGAAGCCAAAACCGAAGCCCTCGATACGCCAACCCTCATCCATATTTTTGAGGCCCGCCTAAACCCCACCGAAAAGCTGACCCGTTTTGTGCAGCTCTACGCCACTAAAGGAAGATACGGCTACATTGTTACCGGCGGCATGCTGCCCGATACCCCCAAAGAGTTGCGTGATCTGGTAGGCGCTATGGTAACAAGTTTCCGGCTGAAGTAGATTGCTTTTTAACTCCCGGTCTGATAAAAGTTAAATGTTGTTTCAGGGTGCCGTGGTGAAGTGGCTTAACACGGCGGTTTGCAAAACCGTTATTCGTGGGTTCGACTCCCACCGGCACCTCCATCCGTTAACGACATCAACTTATGACACAGGCCAAACCGCCACAAGACGACCCGCTTCTTAAGAAAGTCGAGGAGCTGAAAAAGGAAGAGGAGACCAAAGCCGAAGAATTAAATAAGGAACAGGAACTCCGGCAAAAAGTGGAGGGTCTTACTGATAAATTGGCCCGCGCGCTGGCCGATTTGCAGAACTACAAAAGGCGCGCGGAAGAAGATAGGGCCCGCTTCATCAAATTTTCAAACGCGGAACTCCTGAAAACGCTTATCCCGATCATGGATAATTTCGACAGGAGCGTGAAGCACTTACCCGAAGAACTGAAAACGAATGAATGGGCCAAGGGCGCGGTTGCCGTGCACGACGACCTTTTAAAGGCGCTGGAAGCCATCGGGGTGAAAAAAATGGAGGCTGTCAGCAAAAAGCTCGACCCCAATTTCCACGAGGCCGTGATGACCGCCCCGGGCGAAAAAGATATAATCATCGAGGAATTGGAACCGGGCTACACCTATCACGATGAAACCCTGAAACCCGCCAAGGTAAAAGTGGGCGACGGGAACAAATAATATTGACAGTCTGTTTTAGCACTCTATAATTGTGAGTGCTAATAAAACTTTAACTTACTCTAATTATGGGAAAAATTATTGGTATCGATCTCGGTACAACCAATTCCTGCATGGCCGTGATGGAAGGCGGGGAGCCCGTTGTGATTGCCAATGTGGAAGGCAACCGCACCACCCCTTCCGTTGTGGCGGAAAAAGATAATGAAAGGCTTGTCGGCGTTGTGGCCAAAAGGCAGGCCATCACCAACCCCAAAAATACTAT
>JAFGNE010000013.1 GCA_016927155.1 Candidatus Peregrinibacteria bacterium | reverse complement strand
GCGAGAACCCGCGAGGTTCGATTTATTTGAACATTTTTCCCAATTCTTCCTTCATCTTCATTGCCGCTTCCCTCGCCGCTTCCGCGTACGCTTCCTCCGGTTTTCCCGCTTTCTGGTAAGCGAAAATGATCCCGCGCGAAGAATTTACGATGGAGCCGGAGCCGTTTTTGTGGAAACAGGGTTTTACGTCTTCCGCTGTGCCGCCCTGGGCGCCGAAGCCGGGCACGAGGAATATCTGGTTCGGCATCAGGTTGCGGAGAAGCTTCGCTTCTTCGGGGTAAGTGGCGCCGACCACCGCACCTACGGAAGAAAAACCGGATTTGCCGATGAGATCCCGCCCCCAGCCTTCCACCAAGGTGGCGATGTATTCATCCATCAGTTGGTCGCCTACGGGCTGCCCCTGGATTTCATCGGACGAAGGATTGGAGGTGCGGACGAGAATAAAAATCCCTTTGTGCTGCTCGCCGCAGACTTTAGTGAAAGGGACAATCCCGTCCGTGCCCAGGTAGGGTGTTACGGTTACGGCGTCCGCGTTGAAAACGGGCGTCGGTTTTCCAAAAAGGTCTGTCATCCCGAGATGCGCTTCCGCGTAAGCGGCCGCGGTTGAACCGATGTCATTCCGTTTCGCGTCGCCTATCACGAGCATTTCTTTTTTCTGCGCGTAGGTAATGGTTTCCTCATACGCCCGTATTCCCGCGTGGCCGAAACATTCGTAAAAGGCGATCTGGGGTTTGGTGGCGGGGACAATGTCCGCCACCGCGTCGATGATGCCTTTGTTGAATTCGATAATGGCTTCTGCCGCCGCCTCAAAGGATTCGCCATATTTTTTAATCGCCTTATTTTTGATGAAAACAGGGATTTGCGCGAGCCGCGGATCAAGGCCGACCACGGTAGGGTTATTCATTTTTTCGATTTTTTCCGTCAGGAGGTCTCCGAAATGAAGCATATTTTTTTTGGTTAGGACTTTTACGACTATTACGATAAAATTCCGAATTCCATCCCAATAGTCCTTATAGTCGTAATAGTCTTAATAGTCGTAAGTATTAAGTTGTTTTGGTCTGCCGGAAGAAGGATTCATATTCCTTGATTTTCACGCGGACATCCGCGGCGGCGCCTTTGGCCTTTTCATTATATGGCTCCAGTGTCAGGATTTTTTCGTAAGTAAAAAGGGCGTTTTCAAAGTCCTCGTCTTCGCGGCAGGCGTCGGCCAGCAGAAAAAGATAATTCACTTCGCGCGGCTTGAGTTCGGCGGCACGGCGGAAACATTCAGCGGCCAGCGAATAGCGCATGAGCAAAAAATACAGTTTTCCGAGGGCCAGGAATTTTTGGTCGTCCTTTTCATCCAGTTCTACCGCGCGGGCGTAAGCGCGCACCGCTTCCTTATAAGCTTTTTGTTTGGTGAAAATTTTTCCAAGATTTTCATAAACTTCAGGATTGTTGATGTCTTTTTCAAGGAGCTTGCGGTAAATGGATTCCGCTTTTTTCAGGTCCCCGCTTTCCAGGTATGTTTTGGCCAGTTTCAGGGAAACCGGCATTTCGTCCTGGGAAAGGGCCAAGGCTTGGATCAGGGATTTTTTGGCGGCGTTCCATTGTTTTTTGGCGATGGCCGTTTCAGCCTTCCTTATTTCTTCGTTGTATTTCGCGAGGTCGAATTTTTGCCTGCCCTGCTGTTCCATGTAAGAGTCCCTGAAGCGTTTTCCGATTTCAGCTTTTTCCGCTTCTTTGTATTCTTTCACATGGGTTTGCAGTTCTTTTTCGAAACGCGTTTTCTTCTCCTGGCGGACGATCATCAGTCTACGCAAAAAAATACCGAGGATGGCTAATGTCGCACCGATGAAAATATAAAGCTGGGGCATTATTTTTCGGTTTGCAGAAAGAGGTTTTCGAGGGCGAGTTTCAGGTTGACGTTCCTGTCTATAAGGTATCTTGTTTTTTCCAAAGATTCAAACAGATCCGCTATTTCTTTCAGGGTGAAGCGTGCACGGAGCGGATGGTCTTTTTGGCGCATATAGTCAAAAAGGAGTTTGCGAAGGTAGCGGGAAAAAGCGTCAAAGAAAAGCTCCAGGGTTTTGCCGGTGGCGCCTTCGCCTTTGGAAACCGATTCCACGAACTGGAATTTTTGGGCCAGGTCGTTTTTTTTCAGGAAAAAATCGATTTGCCGGTACACGTTACGCTGGTCGCTCAATGCCACGGGATCCTTAATCAAATGGATGGCCAGCCCCGGCCGTCCCTGGGCGATTTCAATGATTTCAGAAAGGTCCGTGTGGTCCCCGAATTTTTGCCTGAGGTAAGTTTCCAGCACAGGGTCGTCCACGTTGGAAAATTCATAAAGGCGCACGCGGGAAAGGATTGTGGGCAGCACCTGGCTCACTTTAGTGGAGGTCAGGAGGAAAACAGTCCTTCCCGGAGGCTCTTCCAGTGTTTTCAGGAAAGAATTTTGTGCTTCAATCGGCATGCGTTCGATATTTTCGATCACAATAAGGCGATATCGTGATTGAGCCGTAAGGTTTGTTTTCCGGATAAGCTCCCTGACCTCATCAATATGGATGGTGCTGCCGTCATCCGGCACCAAGAGGGTATCAAGATGGGTGCCGTTCGCGATCATTTGGCAATCTTTGCAGCGGCGGCAGAAATCGTGGGGGCACTGGAGGATATTGGCGAAAATCCGGGCCACCCTGAATTTGCCCACGTCTTTGGGGCCGGAAAACAAATAGGCATGGCTGATGTTTCCGGTTTCGATTTCCCGTTCCAGCTGGCTGATCTGCGTTTCATGGCCGATGATGTCCCATTTATAAATCATTGGATATTAAGCTTAATTATTCTACAATATAAATCAACTTGTCTAAAAGCCGGAATTTGACTAAAATAATCGGGCTTGATTATCCGCTGGGCCTGGATGGTGGAATTGGTAGACACGCAGGACTTAAAATCCTGTTCCCTCGGGAGTGAGGGTTCGATTCCCTCTCCAGGCACCAAAAAACACTTTTTCCTATGGAAAAAATGCTCAACAAAACAGTGAAAGAATTCATGACCAAGCGGGTAATCGCCGTCAGAGAAGGCGAATCCCTGAAAAATCTCTTTAAAATCCTGAGGAGGAATGGTATCTTGGGCGTCCCCGTTGTCACGAAGGCCGGAAAAGTGATCGGGATGGTGACGGAAAGCGACCTTATCCGCCATTTTACCCTTCTGAAGACCCCTAAGGCCATCAGCGTTCTCGGCAGCATCTTGTACCTGGACGACATCCGCCAGTTCAATAAGAGCTTAAAAGACCATTGCGCGGAAACGGTCAAGCTGATGATGACAAAAAAGCCGGTCACCGTGCGCGAAAAAGCCACACTGCTTGAAGCCATCAGCCTGATGGCCGGGAAAAAAGTCAACCGCCTGCCCGTGGTTGACGCGAAAGGGAAATTGCTGGGCATCGTCACCCGTACGGACATCCTCCGCCAGATGGCAAAATTTAAAACCATTTAACTTTTAATCTCAATGTAATGGAAACGATCAAGCTCGATGTTACCCAGGGGGTTTACGATTCGGCCAAAGCCGCCCGCGCCGCCAAGCGCGTCCCTATGGTGTATTACGGCAAAGGGGTGGAGAACACCAATTTTTCCGCTGATTATCAGGCTTTCCGCCGCGCTTATAAAACCGCCGGCAAAAGCACCATCATCATGCTCGTGAATGAAAAAAAGGAAGAATTCCCCGTCCTCGTGCACGAAATGCAATATCATCCCGTTACGGATGAAATTTGGCATGTGGATTTGGTAGCGGTCGATATGAACAAACCCATCACCACTTCCATCCCGTTCAAATTTGCGGGTATTGCCCCGGCGGTGAAAGAGCTTGGCGGAACATTTGTCCATAGCAAGGATTCCATCCGCGTCGAATGCCTGCCGAAAGATCTTATCCATGAACTTGAAGTGGATATTGCCGGTTTGGCTGATTTTCATTCCCAGATCAAAGTGAAGGACATTAAAGTCCCCGCCGGCTATAAGGTGCTGGATAATCCCGAAATCAACGTCTGCACGGTAACCGCGCCGCGCAAGGAAGAAGAAATAGCTGTTGCGGCTGCCGTTCCGGAAGGAGGGGCTGCTCCCGCGGAAGGAACCGCTCCGGCTGCCGGCGCCAAAAAGGAAGAAGCCGCTGCTCCGGAAAAGAAGGGGAAGAAATAATTTTTATAGTAGGGAGTGCGGAGTGCAGGGTACTGTGAGCGGATTGGCTCCGCGCTCCGTATCCGGCACTCCGCATTTTTCGTATGAAGCTATCTGATTTTGATTACCATCTCCCCAGGGAATTTATTGCCCAGCGGCCCCTGGTGGTCCGTGACGAATCGCGGCTGATGGTCCTTAACCGGTCGGGATATTCAATCGCCCACCGCCGGTTTTTCGAGCTGCCGGAGCTTCTTAATCCCGATTCCATACTGGTTTTTAATGAATCCCGCGTCATTCCCGCGCGCCTGGTTTTTAAGCTGGGCAATGGCAAAGGGGAAATACTCCTTATCAAACCCGCGGGCGGAGAGAGCTGGGAATGCCTGGTCCGTCCAGGCGAAAAATTACAGGCCAAAGCCACCGTCCAGGTTGATCCGGAATTGACGTTCCATATCAAGCGCGTCCTTGAGAATGGCGTGCGCGTCATCCAATTCGATTGCGCCAATTTTAATGCTTATCTAAAACGGCATGGCCACACGCCCACGCCTCCCTACATCAAAGAAGAAGTGAAAGATCCGCAGCGGTACCAGACCATTTATGCGAAAACCGAAGGCTCCGTGGCCGCGCCAACTGCCGGTTTCCATTTCACTGAGGATGTTTTTGCCGGCCTGAAGGCCAAGGGCATTTCAACGGAATTCATCACGCTCCATGTCGGTTTGGGCACTTTTCAGCCCGTTAAAGCCGAAAATATTGAAGAACACAAAATGCACAGCGAATGGTTTAGCCTGTCTCCCGATGTCGCCGCCCGCCTGAACAGGGCAAAACAGGAAGGTAAAAAAATCGTGGCGGTGGGCACCACTTCTGTCCGTGTCCTTGAGTCCTGCGCTGGCGCGAAGGGCATCCTCCATCCAAAATCCGGCGAAACCGGCATTTTTATCTATCCGGGCTACAAATGGAATTTCGTTGATGAGATCATCACTAATTTTCATGTGCCGAAAAGCACGCTCATCATGCTCGTGAGCGCGTTCGCGGGACGGGAATTTGTTCTGGAGGCTTACGAAACCGCCAAAAGAGAAAATTACCGTTTTTTTAGTTTCGGGGATTCGATGTGGATCGCTTAATTAAGGGGTTCCTGGATGCCATCGCCGCTCAGGCTGTAAATCCGGTCGGGCTCCAGGATAGGTTTCAATATCCGCATGACCTATTGGCGTGATTCCGGGTATTTAATCAATAGTCCAG
>JAFGNE010000012.1 GCA_016927155.1 Candidatus Peregrinibacteria bacterium | reverse complement strand
GAATGGAGGTAAAAAACGTCGCCCGGATAAGCCTCACGGCCCGGCGGACGTCGCATAAGGAGTGCGATCTGGCGGTAGGCGATGGCGTGTTTGGAGAGGTCGTCGTAAACCACCAGCGCGTCCTTCCCGTGGTCCATAAAATATTCCCCGATGGCACAGCCTACGTAAGGGGCCAGGTAATTCAGGGCGGCGGGCGCGTCGGAAGGGGAGGCGACCACGATAGTGTAATCCATGGCACCGCGTTTTGTAAGTTCCGCCACCATGCGGGCGATCTTGGCCTGCTTCTGGCCGACAGCCACGTAAATACAGATCATGTCCTCGCCTTTCTGGTTCACGATGGTGTCGAGGGCAACCTGGGTCTTTCCCGTTTGCCTATCGCCGATGATGAGTTCGCGCTGGCCGCGGCCGACGGGAATCATGGAATCGATGGCTTTAAGGCCGGTATGCACGGGCTGTTTTACCGATTCGCGCGTGATGACGCCGGAAGCGATGCGTTCCACAGGATAAAATTCTTTTGTCTTGATTTCCCCTTTGCCGTCCACCGGTTCGCAGATGCCGTTGACCACACGGCCGATAAGCTCTTCGCCAACGGGAACGGAAAGGATTTTTCCGGTCGCCTTGGCCGTTTCGCCTTCACGGATTTTAAGGTAATCCCCGAGCACAATGGCGCCGACGGCGTCGGTATCCAGGTTAAAAGCGACGCCTTTCACGCCGGATTCGAACTCAATCATTTCGCTGTTAGCGATATTTTTGAGGCCGTAAATTTCAGCGATGCCGTCACCGGCTTTTATAACGATGCCGGTTTCCTCCAGCTTAGCCTTGTGGTCGGCGTCTTTCAGCTGGGTTTCCAGCCCCTTCAAAATATCTTCAAGGGATTCGCCCGCCCGTGCCGGTTCGGACGGGTTATTTTGGGATTTGGTGTGGGTCATGAGATTAAGAATAAGATTAGGAAACTAGTTTAAGCATATTTTTAAGCTGGCGCTGGAGAGTGCCGTCGAGAAGCTTATCTCCCGAAGCGATGGAAATGCCGCCGAGAACCGCTGGATTTACCTTCCCGACCACGATGGCCTCCCTGAGGCCGGACATTTTTTTAACAATATCCGTAACGGATTTTTTTTGTTCAGGGGTCAAAGGAGCGGCGGTTACGGCTTCGCCTTCGCCGACCCCAAAGTGGCACAGGCGGAGCTCTTTCATTGCCGAAACGACTTTTGAAAGAATTCCGAGCTGATTGATGGAAAGCAGGGCCAGGACAAGCTGCTGGGCTTTTTTGCCGGCTGCGATGGTTTCACCTGCCGATTTCAGCCAATCCTCTTTGGCAGGAAAGGACAGTTTTGGATTTTTGAAATGGCTGGAAATCCCAAGGATACGCAAAGCGATGGAATAGCGGACAAGATCATTCATCACGGCATTCACCGTTTCTTTGCCTTCCGGTTTTATGTAATCCATAAAAGCCGACGCGATGGTTTTAGGGGATTGTTGCATAGGTATCAGGCTTCAATTTCTTTAAGGGCCTTGTCGACGCTTTTGGCCAGGAATTCTTCGCCTAAATCCTGCTTGAGGATTTTGGTAAGAATGAAAATGGCCAATTTGCCGGAGTTTCGCTTGAGATCGGCGTACAAGGAGCGGCGCTCTTCGGCGATACCTCTTTCGGCCGCTTCCCTGAGGGAATTTGCTTCTTCCTCGGCTTTTGCAAGAATTCCTTTGCGCGTTTTTTCGCCGGCCAAACGGGCGCTTTCAATAATTTCATCCGCCTCTTTGTTGGCTTTCAGGATCCTGTTTTTATATTCCTCTTCCGCCGCAACTGATTTCTTTTCGATTTCAGCGGCTTTTTCGAGGCTTTCTCTGATCCGTTTTTTTCGGCTTTCCAGCGCGCCTAAAATGGGGCGATAAAGAAAATGCCTTAAAATGAGGAAGAGAATTCCGAAATTGATGATCTGGGCGATTAAGACTTTAAAGTCAATCCCAAGCTTATGTAGAGCTTCCATGACTTAATATTAATGGAATGAATCCGAATTAAACGAACTTGATGATAAGTGCTACCACGAGGGCATAAATCGCGACCGCTTCCGCGAAGGCGATGGCCAGAATCATGGCGGGTTGGATCTTGTCGGCGGCTTCAGGATTGCGACCCAGGGCTTCCATAGCGCGGCTGCCGATTAAGCCAATGGCAATGGCAGGTGCAAGGGTGCCAAAGCTGATCGCTGCGGCTGTGGCGGTCAATTTTATGCCTTCGTTCATGCTGATAGCGAGTAATTGGATGCTGTTTGCGTCCATAATGATAAAAATTAAAGGTTATAAATTTTTTTAATGGTGCGTGGTGGCACCTTTTAAAAACACAAGGGTAAGCGCGGCAAAAACACCGGCTTGTACGGCTCCCACAAAAACTTCGAGACCGTAAAAAGGGATAGGAATAATGTAGGGCACGAGAAAAGTCATGACGACCAAAAGCACTTCGCCCGCGAATACGTTGCCGAATAACCGGAAACTGAAGGAAATCATTTTGGCAAACTCGGAAATGATTTCGAGTATTCCCACAAAAAAGAAAATGACGCTTTTAAAGTTGAAAAATTTGCCTAAGTAATGAAACCTCAGGTGTTTAAGGCCGGCGTATTGCACATACAAAACCGCGCAAATGGCAATAGCCAGGGTAAACGAAAGATCGGATGATGAAGCGCGGAAAAGGGGAACAAAGGTTATGTGATGGCCTCCTTCCTCGGCCTTATGATCTTCTTCTACTGCAGATTTTGCCGCGTGGTCTTCAGTTACTGCTGTTTCTATCATTTCTTCTTTTGCCGTCTCTTTCTCAAAGAAACCAATGGATCCGACACCAGGAATAAGGCCGAACCAATTGGAGAAAAGGACGAAGATAAAAATGGTGGCGACAATGGCGAAAAATTCTTTGGCCTGCTTGGCGTTGCCCAAAATGCTTTCTATCACACTTTGGAGACCGCCCAAAAACGCTTCCATCACATTCTGGATACCGGAGGGAACTTCCCGTACCCTGCGTCCGCCGATAACAGCCAGAATAATCAAAATTCCCATAACCACCCAGCTTGTAAACAAAGCATTGGTTACGGGTAACCAATTAAATAAGGTGAAAATTTTTTCTGCGGCAATCGATATCGCGTGCATGGTCGATCAAAATAGAGGGCGTGTGCTTTGTTTTTATTTTTGATTTTGATCGGTTGGTTTCTTAAGGACGGAAAAATCGGTTTTATATTTTCTCATTAAGGGGCGAACGATCTGGTAGACAAAGTAAAGTGATGCGGCGAGTCCCAGTACGATTCCCAAAAGTGTAAAAAGAGGAAATTTTCCGGTGTAATTGTCCAGCCATCTTCCGCCTCCTACAAACAGAGTAGCGGTAATGGCAATGGAAAAACCAATCTGTGTCGTCATGAAGGCGACTTCTTTGGTGCTCATTAATTCCGGTTTTTTTTCTTCAATCATCAGATTTTTTAAAGAAAAGTGAAGGTAACCGGACATTATGTACTTAAAACGAGTTCAAATGTCAATAGTAAGATGTTTATTAGTTATTCAATAAAAAATTTGTCTTGTCAATTTTTACCAGCGAGAAAAGGCTATTTTTTAGATGGTCGGGGTGAGAGGACTTGAACCTCCGGCCTCAGCGACCCGAACGCTGCGCGCTAGCCAACTGCGCTACACCCCGATAAGATGCAAGAAACGCGTTCCGAACGTTTCCCTTCCGGGAAACAGCATAGCAGGACTCAAGTGGAGCCACCTATCGGACTTGAACCGATGACCGCTCCCTTACGAAGGGATCGCTCTACCAACTGAGCTAAGGTGGCTAGCGGGTACTTTAAAGACCTTCCGTATTGTATATTAACCTTGTATAAACGCAAATTTTTTTGCTCCAAAACCGAAATATAGGTTATGCTGTAGCCGTGCTTAAAACGTACCTATCCATCCTTGGCTCGCAAATTATCGATTTTGACGACGGTTCGTCGCTTGGGCTTATCCGTGACGTCATCGTAGACCCGGATACGGGAAAAATTGAGGCTTTTTGGGTCAAACCGTTTACGCTTCCCTTAAAGCACGCCGTTTTGCAGTCGCAGGATATTATAGAATGGAAAAAGCATGTGTATGTGCGCGGCGAGTCGTGCATTTCCGATCCGGCCGAAATCATCAAAGTGGCCGACATCCTTACACGGCATACTTACGTGATCGGAAACCGCGTACGCGGACAGAGCGGGAAAAAATACGGCCGCGTCTTTTCACTTGATTTTGACGCTTCACAATATTATATAAGGAACATTTACGTCCAGAAATCGTTTTTTGGATTTTTTTCCTATAACAAGCGCGTTTTTTCTTTTGACTCCATCCTTGAAATCCTCCCCGACATGATTTTGCTTAATGATGACGCTGCAGTGAAAGCGAAAGTTATTGAAAATAGCCTGGTCGGCGACAGGCCGGCGAGCGCTTAAAAAGAAGTTATTAAAAACCCCGCCCCTGTTTTCCCGGGGACGGGGTTGATTTTTCAGGAAAGGAACCTATTAACCCAACACGCTGGTCACAAAGGTGACAATGGTGTAGGAAAGGACAATAATGACGATACCGATCACCGCGTAAGTAATGATTTTCTTTGCCTTGCCCACCTGCTCTTCATTGCCTCCGGCCGTAACCATGAGGACACCGGCATAAATGAGGAAACCAACAGCGATAAGGCCGAGAAGCCCCAGGAAATAATTGATGATAGTGGTCACGTTCTGGCCAAGGGTCCCCTGGGCAGCCACATTAGGAGCGGCACCCGTTTGGGGATTATCGAAAAACGCAGCGCCTTGGGCTAACGCGCGGTTCACGAAATACGCGAAACCAGCGAAGGTTGCCATCACCGGCGCGAAGAACTTTTTCATCGTATTCATTTGTCTTTGTATTAGTAAATAATGATTACAGAATGTATTTTAACAAAACTCCCCCGCTGGAGTCAATATCAATATTAAGGCGCGGAAAGGAAACACTCTCGTCAATGGAAAAATCCTCCGTATTTTTCCCATCCCGGGGTCCTTCACTCCGGCAACCTTCAGCTTTGTTCGGGCCGCCTGCGGTTACTCGCATCTTTATGGTGGGCAGGGAGAGAATCGAACTCCCGAAGGCGCAAGGCCACCTGATTTACAGTCAGGCCCAGTTGACCGCTTTGGTACCTGCCCACACCTGAATTTGCGCGATTATGTTAATGGGTTCGTGCCAAAAAGGCAAATTGTTTTTTTAATCCAGGCTAATGAGCCGGAGCGGGCGGAGCGGATAATTCAGGCCTTATCTGAATATTCGCGGCCGTCAGGCTGCCGTCCGGATTGTTTTTCCCGCTGACCATGACTATCTGGCTGATAGATAAGTCGGCGGCGCTGCCTTTTGCAAATTTTCCGATATCGGTGCTCTCCGAATAAAAAATGATTTTAGTATTGCCGTCGCGCATTTTCAACGTAATGCTCCGGTCATCTTTAGAAAGGATTTCACCGGACATAAAATCAGCGCCTGTGGGAGTCCTTATCCTGCCGACTTTTACGCCCTCTCCGGCAAAACCGTTGGGGCCCGGCATGTTGGATCTGCCATGCCTGCCGTAAAGCGCCCCTCCGCAAAACGCCGCAACAGCAAGGATAAAGGCGGAAATAATGATAATCAGGCGGGTTTTTTTAGTCATAAAATTTTAAGGTTAAAAATTATTCGTAACGCAATGCGTCGATAGGGTTGAGCCTTGCCGCGCGTTTGGCGGGATAGTAGCCGAAAACGATTCCTATGCCCGCCGAAACCCCGAAAGCGAGTATGACGGAAAAGAGGGAAATTTGGGTTTTGAGGACCCCAAAATACGTGATAAAAAACGCGACAACCCAGCCAAGGATAATCCCGACCAGGCCGCCGACAAATGTCAGGGCTGTCGCTTCAATAAGGAATTGGAGGCTGATGTCACGCCGTTTGGCGCCGATTGATTTGCGAAGACCTATTTCTTTGGTCCTTTCGGTCACGGTGGTAAGCATCATGTTCATGATGCCGATGCCGCCCACAACCAGCGAAATTCCCGCTATGGCCGCGAGCAGAATGGTGAACGTCTGTGTGACGCTTGAAGCGGCGGACACGATGTCGGCCTGGTTGAGGGTGCTGAAATCCGCCAAGGTCGGATCGGAAATATGGTGGCGCGACAGGAGCAAATCCGTGATTTCCTGCTGGATGGCGGACATGGATTCCGAATCCGGCGCCTGAACGCTAATGGTCGTGACATAAGTATCGCCGGCCAGAAAACGCTGCGCGGTGGAAAGCGGGATAAAGATCATGTCGTCCTGGCTGCCAAAACCGGTGCCGCCTTTCGCTTTTGTGATTCCGATTATTTTAAACTCGATGCTCTTAATACGGATTTTCTGGCCGATGGCCTCAGCGTTTTCACCGAAAAGGTCATCGCGCGCCGTGGGCCCCAAAACCGCAACTTTGGAAAGGCTGAGCACATTCTGCGCGGAAACGAACGATCCCTCATCCATTTCCATGCTGCGCACGGCAGGATATTCGGGTGTGGTGCCAACAACAGACGTGTTGGTATTTTTACCCTTGCTGGTCACCTGGTAGCGCCCGGAAATTTCCGGGGCTACCGCTTGGGCTAAGGTAATTTCTTTTGAAATCGCGTCAGCATCGTCCTGGGTGAGGGTGCGCGCGGAACCGCGGCCGGCGCTCACGCTGATCCCCGTACCGCGCTGGGCGCCCGGCGTGACCATGATGAGATTGGAACCGATGGATTCAATCTGTGACTGGATCGTGCCCTGAGCGCCCTGCCCGATGGAAACCATCACGATCACGGAGCTGATGCCGATGACGATACCGAGGATGGTCAGCCCGGATCGGGCTTTATTGGAAGAAAGGGCGGCATAGGTTTCCTCAAAAATGTCGATTGTTTTCATGGACGCTTGATTATTTTCCTCATATGGCCGTCGGTATCCGAAAGCACTTGCCCGTCTTTGATATGGATGATCCGTCTGGCATGGGCGGCGACATCATGTTCATGGGTGACAAGGATGATGGTCCGGCCCTGTTCCTCGTTAAGTTTCTGGAAAGTCCCGAGGACGATTTCCCCTGTTTTCGTGTCGAGATTACCGGTAGGTTCATCGGCCAGGATGAGGGAAGGGTTGTTGACCAAGGCGCGGGCGATGGCCACACGCTGGATCTGCCCTCCCGAAAGCTGGTTGGAGAGATGAGAAAAATGTTCCGTATCCAGTCCTGCCGCAGTAAGCGCGGCTTCAGCACGGCGTTTCCGTTCATCCGGATCCACTTCCGCATAAATGAGGGGGAGCATGACGTTCCGGAGCACCGTGGCGCGGGGAAGCAAATTAAACGTCTGGAACACGAAGCCGATTTTATCTTTCCTGATATCGGTCAGCTCGTCTTCGCTTAATTTGGAAACATCTTTTTTATCGAGAAGATACGTCCCGCTTGTCGGCGTGTCCAGCGCGCCTATGATATGCATCAGAGTGGATTTTCCGGAGCCCGAGGGGCCCATAATCGCCACAAATTCACCGTCATTGATTTTAAAACTAACCCCTTTCAGAGCCTGGAATGCGATATTTCCCGTTTTATAAGTTTTGGTTATATCCTTGATTTCGATCATGCCGGTTGTTGAAAAATTAACGGGGCGGACCGCCTCCGCCGCTAAAAATACCGGTTACTCCGCGCGCCGTACCGGCGCCTGTACCGGTTGTCGTGCTTATTTTACTTGCGGTAATGGTCCTCGTGACCACCTGGTCGCCTTCATTGAGCCCGGAAAGGATTTCAGTATAATCATCATTGGAAAGGCCGATTTCAACTGCTTGCTGTTTTGGAGGAACAAGGGAAACTACCCCCTGGCTGCCGTCTGAAGCGGAAAGGGAAGCATCCAACATTTCCACATAATAAAAATTACCTTGGGTTTTTACGGCGCTGTTGGGGACAATCAAAATGTCCTGCTTCACTTCCGTGATGACGGAAGCGCTGACGCTCATACCGACTTTGACACGTTCGTCCTGCGTGTCAAAACCGATCCGCGCATTGTAGCTCACCACTCCCTGATTAACCGTACCCAGCGTATCGATTTCCTGGACCGCTCCTGTGAGCGTCAGGTCTTCAATGGCGTCAAACGTAAGGACGGCCTTGTCGCCTATGCTGATTTTGGCCACATCCACTTCATTTAATGAGATTTCAGCCAAACGCTGATTGGTGATGAGGGTGCCCATTGAAGTGCCGGAACTGACAGATCCTCCTTTTTTTACGCTGATACCGGCGATGATGCCGTCAAAGGGGGCGCGGACGGAATAGTTGCCGAGGGTCTGGTTCGCGTCATAAAGCGCGTTTTGCTTTTGACGCACAGCCAATTCAGCGGATTTGATATCCAGGGGGTCTGTTCCCGCTTCCAGCTGAGCCACCGCTTCCGTTTTTTCTTTGATGGTGAGGTTGTTTGCATTGATGGTATCCTTGCAATTCTTGATCGTGTTTTTGGCATTCAGCAGGCTGACAAGGTGGGTATTGACCGTTTCGGTATAATTCGCCAGGTTTGTTTGATGTGCGGTGAGCTGAGAGGGGATGTCCAGGTTTCTTTGGGAAAGCCTGTCTTTGACAAAACTGAGATAATTTTCGGTGTTTTTCACCGCTTCGGCGACCGATTTTGCCATATCGTAAGTTTCATTGAGCAGTGTTTCAATTTCTTCCGTGGCCGCGTAACGGCTTGTGGCCTTGTAATCCAAAAAATTCTGGTCATAAGCTTTGCGGGCGGTTTGATAAGTGGAATCGGCGTTGTCCTTGTATTTTCCGATATTCGTTTCTTCCTCCAGATGGTTTATCAGGTCAAAATAATAATCGATATTTTTTTGCCCCTGGCTGTAATCAAAACGGTAAAGGACATTATCGACGCCTGTAGCCACGGAAGGCATATCCAGAAAAGTGTTGGAAATGGACGTGAACGTGTCATCGTACGCTTTTTCCAGGTCACTTTCCGCTTTTTCCTTCGCCTGTTTCGCGGACGTCAGGGAGTTTTGAGCCTGGGTGTAGGAAAGCGCGTCGGCCGGCTGCTGCAGCTTTTCCAGGGAAATTTTAGCGCTCTCCAGGCTGACTTTGGCGTCGCGAACCGTTTTTGCAGCTTCACTTGAATCCAACTGGACCAGCAAAGCGCCGGCTTTTACCGACTGGCCTTCCGTCATATACACTTTGACCACATCGCCCGAAGCTTTAGGCTTGAGTTCGATCTGGCTCAGCACGGAAACCTGACCAGTCCCCGCGACAGAAGAAGTGATGGTCCCTTTTTCAACAGCGGCCGTCACGTAACGGGTTTCCCCCGACGTATCCGTGAACGCACCATAAATGAGATAAAAAATAAAAAGGGCCGCAGCCAAAATGGCTACCGAGACCACCGGACGTTCACCGGTAAATTTTTTAATTTTTTCCACCATAGGTTTTTATGACTAAAATAATCCTGCGCAATTTCGTGTTTCAGAATATTATACGGAAAACTGATTCATTTTATTGCATTATTTTTTGGTCGGGGAGACAGGACTCGAACCTGCGGCCTCGTGGTCCCAAACCACGCGCGCTACCAACTGCGCCACTCCCCGATAAGATGCGAGAAACACGGTCCGAACGAAGCTAGCCCGAGCAAAGCCGAGGGCGTTGCGTAGTGAGGAAAAAAATGCGCAAATTCCGCGAAGCGCAGCGGAGAAGAATTAAGCATTTTTGAGTGTTTCCCTTCTAGTAAAAGACAATTAGAATTCCTGTATCGAGTGGAGCCGCTTGTCGGACTTGAACCGACGACCCATCGCTTACAAAGCGATTGCTCTACCAGCTGAGCTAAAGCGGCAAAAAGATATGCCTTCTGCCGTATTTTAACTTATCCTTTTTTAAACGCAAAGAAATCTGGTCTTGCGGGCGTAATTGTGATATAAGAAAATCACCTTTTGTTTATTTTAAACCGTAGCAGTCGCCCCGCCTTGGCGGGGAGGAAAGTCCGAGCACCACAAAGCAAAGCGGCCGCTAACGGCGTGCCGGCTTGGCAGTAATGCCGGGCAAGGGAAAGTGCCACAGAGACCATTCCTTCCTGGGTTCCCCCAGGATAAGGGTGAAAAGTCCGCGGTAATGAACGCGGTCCCCGCCGAGCGATCGGCCGGGGCGGTAAACCCCGCTTGGTGCAAGGTTGCATGGGAATCCGGAATTTTCCGCCGCTTGCGGAACCGGCTTCGCAACCGCTAAGAGCCCGCCTCAGGCGGATCAGATAGATGACTGCCCCCGGGCAACCGGGACAGAACTCGGCTTATGAGTTTAAATTAAACAAAGGATTATCATGCCCGCATGAAAAAATCGGAAATATTTTTCGGAGCGCTTAAGTTGCCGATGGATTTTATCGCCATCATGGCCGCTTTCCTGCTCGCCTACACCATCCGGCCGTTCACCGACCTCATCCCCGGAGTCCAGTATGTTTTCCAGCCCACGCTGCTCCCCCCTTTTATGGAATATCTCCGGTTCGCGCTTGTGGCCACGACGGGCCTGCTTGTCCTTTTTATCTTCAGCGGGCTTTATAGCATGAAGCTCACCGAACCGCTCAGGCGCATGCTCATCAAAATCGTTTTCCTTGTTTCCGCCTGGGTGATGTTCATCATCGCTTATTATTTCCTTATTGTCCACGCGCTCTTTTTCTCTCGCATCACCTTAGCTCACATCTGGCTTTTTTCCCTCTTTTTTGTTTTAAGCGGCCGTTTTTTTGTCTATTTCATCCAGTCATTCCTGCTCCGTTTCGGCATAGGCCAGCGGCGCCTGCTGTTTATAGGCGCGGACGCTTTGGCGGACGATGTTTATTCCTATCTCAAAAATGACCGGCGGTATAAAGTGATCGGAGCGCTTTCAAACAAGCGGGAATCAAGGAGGGCCGGCACGCTCCAGGTGGTGGGCACTTTGGAAGACCTTGAGCTTTTCGTGAAAAAATACGATATTGAGGAAATCATCCAGGCGGAAGGCAGGGCTGGCGATTCCGCGTCTATGGATATCCTCGGTTTTTGTCGTGCCAACCAAATCCAGTATCATTTCATCCCGGACCTGCTCCGCCTGCAACGCACAAATGTGGAAACCGAAATGGTGGGCGATATCCCCCTGATCTCGCTCAAGCAAACGCCATTGGACGGGTGGGGGAGGGTGTATAAAAGGGCCTTTGATACGACGATCAGTTTCCTCCTCATCCTTATTTTCACTCCTCTGTGGCTTGTCGTTTCCCTGCTGATCACCTTCGATTCTCCCGGCCCTGTTATTTACAAAAGCCGCCGCAAATACCGCAACCACGTATTCAATATGTATAAATTCCGCACTATGCGCGCGGATGCCGACAGGCTAAAAGCTTCTCTGACGGAGCAAAACGAAAGGAGCGGTCCGCTTTTTAAGATCAAAAATGACCCGCGTGTCACACGCCTGGGAAAGTTTTTGCGGAAAACCAGCATTGATGAGCTCCCCCAGCTTTTTAATGTTCTTTTCGGCGACATGAGCCTGGTGGGGCCTCGCCCCCACCTGCCGGAAGAAGTGGAGCAATACCAAAAGCACCACCGGCAGGTTTTTGCCATTAAGCCGGGCGTTACGGGCCTTGCCCAGATCAGCGGCCGTTCCGACCTCGACTTTGAGGACGAAGTGAAACTGGATATCTATTACATCGAAAACTGGTCGCCCTGGATGGACGTCAAACTTATCCTAAAAAGCGCCTTCGTTCCTTTCAGGGGAGACGGCTGTTAGCTGCTATGCTTGATTTCACTACCCGAAGCATGAGGCGTGTGCTTCCTGCATTTGGGACAGAATTTGCTGTGTTCAAGCTTGGGGGTCGTCTTTTTATTGATGCGCGTCTTGTAATTTTGCATTTTGCATTCGGGCACCTGGCAGATGAGATAGACGTTGGTGTTTTTTCCGCGTGGCATAATCGTGGGCTTAAGGGATAGGTGTTTAAATGGAGCCGTCACCCGGAATCGAACCGGGGACCCCATCCTTACCATGGATGTGCTCTACCGACTGAGCTATGACGGCTTGCTTCTACTATACTTTTCCGAGAAGGGCAATGCTTGCTTCTGAATGGCGGAGAGAGAGGGATTCGAACCCTCGAGGGCCTTTCGACCCTACTCGCCTTCCAAGCGAGCGCACTAGACCAACTATGCGATCTCTCCAGGCAGTAACGAGAAAGCCGTACCGAACGTAATGAGACCGAAGGTCGAAATGCAGTGGGGAAGAGGAGAGGCTTTCCTGATTGTGTTATTTGGTCATCGTCTTCAGGCATTTCATGCACACCTTTTTTTTAACGGTCTTTCCGGTTTTCACGTCGAAAATTTTCCTGTCGGCCAAATTAGGCATGAAACGCCTTCGGGTATGGCGCATGGAATGGCTGACATTATTGCCTGTTGTGGGGCCTTTGCCGCAAATTTCACATACGTTAGACATAATCTGCTATATTAAGAGCGCAAAAAAGTTATCATGTAAACTTTTCATTGTCAAACTTAACTCATGGCTGATTTCTTCTATATCCTCATCGCGCTCGCTGTCTGCATTTCCGTGCACGAGGCTGCCCATGCCTGGACTGCCTACAAATTAGGCGATCCCACGGCTAAAATGGCGGGGAGGGTTTCCCTCAACCCCATGCGCCATCTGGACCTTTTGGGGACGCTGATGATCTTTATTGCCCATTTCGGGTGGGGGAAGCCCGTTCCT
>JAFGNE010000099.1 GCA_016927155.1 Candidatus Peregrinibacteria bacterium | reverse complement strand
GGTGTCTTCCACAAAAACTTCAATCCGCTTGCCTTTCACACTTACGAAAGTCACTTGAATATCTTTTCCCGGCGCGGAACCGAATTCAATGGCGTTATTGGAAAGTTCATCCACCACGGATTGGAAACGATACGCCCATTTTTCCGAAAAGCCTGTCATGTTGCGGACAACCGTCATGGTAAAATCACGCACCCCCGCCATAAAATAGGCGTTGGTAGGCAGGATTATGGTGATTTTAACGGGCGTTTCTTCCATGGTATCCATGGGGGATTGCCGGGGTTGTGCCGCTAAGGTAGCGGAAACTGCTTCCATGAGCTTTGATTTAACTATCAAATTATTATAGCACAAACAGTGCCTTTTTTCAATAGTTAAATTAAAGGTTGCCGGAAGGAGGGATAAGGCGAAGTTCACCGAATGGCCAGAGGACAATAAGCACCCTGCCGCTGATGTTTTCGCGGCTGACGAAGGGGGTGGGGTCGTCCGTAACCGGAGAAAACCAGCTGCGCGCGTCGTTGCTGTGGTTGCGGTTATCGCCCAAAAGCAGGTAATGCCCTTCGGGCACCGTAAACGTGTTGCCGCCGTCCTTTTGCGCAAGGTACGTATGCAGGCGGTTTTCCTCATTGAGGTAAGATTCCTGGATTTCCGAATAAGCTTCGGAATCCGGAAGCTTCCGGTACAGGCGTCCATTTTCAATTTTAATGGTATCGCCGGGAATGCCGATAATCCGTTTCACAAAATATTCAGGGCCGCTTTGGCTGTAAATACGGATAAGATAAGACGTTTCAGGCTCTCCTTCCAGAACCAGCTTATTGGAATCCGCCTCTTCTTTTGTTACGATCCGTTTTTCCGCGCGTTTCCACCCGATATCATCCTCGGCACCCGTTTCGGCCCTGGAAATGGCCCTGTAAAAGACGAGGTCCCCCTCATTCACCCCTTCCTGGCAGAAGAAAAAGGAGCGGAGGAGACGGTTTTCACAGTAGATCACGGATTTGGAGGTTTCCAGTTCGGAAAGGCCGAGCGTGGCAATACCTTCGGCATCCGTTGTGACCGCTTCCTCGAATTTATGCGGGTATTTATTGGTGATGGGCGGGCGGAAAACCACCGTATTGCCCCGTTTGGGCTCGCTTAAGCGATAGCTCAATTTATCGATCAAAATAAACTCATTGCTCTTGAGCGTGTCGGCCATGGAAGAGCCGATAATGCGAAAAGGGGAAATGAGGAAAGTGCGGATCAGGATCACCAAAAGGATAATAATAACGGCGTTATACAGGATGTCCGCCAAAAAGAGCCCGCTTTCCCTGATGAAACGGCGGAATTCCCGCCTTTTTCCCGCACGTGGCGCCTTTGGTTTGGATTTGGCCAAAGCCATTGGGAAATTTCAGAAAATACAGAAAAAAGCTTATCCGTTTTTCTTTTTATTTACAAGCGTTTCTTTTTTTGCGATAATAAGGGCACAAAAACAAAAAACAAACAAAAATGATCTTCGAAAGGCTCATCTTCCGAAAGCACCTGGAAGAAGGGGAGAAAATCCTGTATTCCGTGCATAAACACTGGGTCGTTATCTTTAAGCCGGTCATTGAGATCGCTTTTTTCGGTTTCCTGATTCCCTGGGGGCTTTATATGGCAGGCTTTAACAAGCCCGTTTTTTTCTGGATGGCTGTCGCGTGGTCAGTCATGGCTTATTTCCGCTTCCTTTACGTGTTCGTTGACTGGTACTCAAACACATGGCTCATCACGGACATGGCGATCATCACCATTGAATGGCGGGGCATTTTTTCCAACATGGCCACGCGTGTCGGCTATGAGGATATCGAAGGGGTGGCTTATGAAATCAAAGGGTTTTGGCCTACTGTTTTGCGTTATGGCGACGTGATACTGAAAGTGATGTCCGGGAATAACTTGTTTCTCAAGTCTGTCCGGGCGCCTAAACGGGTGGAACTCGCTATTGGCAGATATCAGGAGCTTTTTCTGCACGACAAGGAAATGATGGATGCCAAAGGCCTGAAAGCGCTCCTCTCCCAAATTGTGGTGGATAACATGCGTCATTGATACAATGAAAGTTCTGATCGGAATCATCATTGCCTTCGTTCTCATCGACATCGTCATTGTGGCGTATGTGGTTTTAAAACGCTTCCGGCGGAAAATTTCCGAAAAAGCCAAAGGGGAAATCCGGAACGCGTGGAAGAAACTGATCCGCCAGCACGACTACAAAAATGCCATCATGGAGGCGGATAAGCTGCTTGATTTCGCCTTAGGGCAGTTGGGGCTTTCCGGCAACCTGGGCGGCAAGCTTAAAAAGGCCCCTCATTTTTTTGGGGACCTGAACGCTGTCTGGGCTGCCCACAAAGTGCGCAATAACATCGCCCACCAAATGAACTATCAGGTGGATGAAGCCACCTACAAGCGCACCATGCTGGCTTTTAAGCAGGCGTTCAAGGATCTTAAAATTTTCTAATGGTACTCGGCATTACGGGCAAAAGCGGCGCGGGGAAACACACGGCGGCGGAATTCCTCCGCCAGAAAGGATGGGTTATTTTGGATGCGGACCGTATTGCCCATTTCCTGTACCGTCCCTATACCCATGTGTGGAAAGCGGTCACCAAAAAATTCGGAGAAGATATTCTGGGTTCGGCGGATATCATTGACCGCCAGAAATTGGGCCGTATTGTTTTTGATGAGTCTCCGAAAGGAAAAAAGGCGCTGGAAGACCTGAACGCCATTTTACATCCAGCCATTCGCCATTATTTTACGAAGGAACTCCATTTTTTAAGGCGCAAGGAAAAAACAATGGTTGCCGTTGTGGCGGCGCTTTGGGAAGAGACTGGCTTGCCCGAATTTTGTGAAAAAATTCTGCTCATCACTTCTAATGAAGCAGTCGCTTTTGAACGCATCCGGAAGCGCGATGGAATAAATGAGGCGGCGTACCGGAGCCGGATTTCCCGCCAGTCCGTGCCGCCGCGTGCGGATTTTATTGTGGAAAATAATGGGGCCTTTGCGGATTTTTATCAGGCGCTGAATATCCTGAAAATAGGAGAAAAGGCTTGACACCCCTAGGGGGTGTATGATAGGCTTTAACCAGGCTTATTTTTTCAACGATGAAAACTTCTCCGCAACTGATCGGCAATATTATCGGCCAGCTTAAGGGCATTAGAAGGATGATGGAAGAAGAAAAAGACTGTGTCGAGGTGCTTATCCAGATCAAAGCGGCCAAATCCGCGCTGGATTCAGTGACAGTCAAATTCATTAATCAGGATTTTTCCAATTGTATGGAGGGTATTACCCCTTCCAAAAAAAGGCGCGTCCAGGTTTTGCTTGCTGAATTGGCGAAGCTCGGTTAGGGCTTTACTAACTTCTAATTTCTTATCCCATGAAGAATTTTTCGCCTTTGCTTTTTTTGGCTTCCCTTGGAGCCGGAGGTATAGCCGTTCTCCCTTTTTCTTTCCTTAATTATACTTTCCCGCATGGCAAAGGGCTTATCGAGATCGGCCAGATGCCTTACGGCCAGCTGGCGATTTGGCAGGAAGTTCTTTTTCGTTCCCTGGAAGGGGTCATGATCCTATTTATTGCTTTGCACATCATTCTTTCGCTCCTTTTCGCGGCCCAGCTTTTCCGATGGATGTCTGGTATAGACTATAAAAGTTTTATGGCCGACCCCCTGAAAAACGCGGGGATCCTGTCTCCTTTTATTTCCCTGGTCATGACCATGAACGTGATGGTTGGGCCGCTCCGCTACTTTATTCCCCAAATGGCGCATAACTTACAGTCCTTGATGATGCCTGCGCTCGTTTTTTGGCTTTTGGTCGGCTTTTTCCTGATGCGTATGGAGATCAAATTGCTCAAAATCAGTTTTGAGAAAAGTTTTGACGTCAACAAGATCCATTTCGGATGGCTACTTCACCCTTTCGCCTTGGGGATGTACACAGTAACGGGTACAGGGATCGCCGCGCTTTCAACGAATGGCCCCATCGCCCACACGGCTGCCTTTGTTTCTTTTGTTTTCGGCAGTATGGGGTTATTCCTCCTGATTGTTAAAATGGTCGCGATTTTTAAAAGCCATTTCGCCCAGTCGGGTCTGCCGGAAAGGCAGTTCCTGCCCAGTTTTCTGATCGTTATCCCGAATATCACGCTTTACGCCATCAGCCTGTTCCGCATCGGGCATTATTTTGAGAATCATTTCGACGCTCACTTGCACCTTTATTTTATCGCAGTCGTGACGATCGCTTTCGCTTTTGAGACCTGGTACATGCTTTTCGGGCTCAGCCTGCTTTTGGATTATTTCAGAAATCATTTTTCAAAAGAATATTATCCGAGCCAGTGGGGCCTGGTGTGCCCGGTAGTCGCTTACGCGGTTTTAGGTGAGTTTGTGTATAATTTATTTGTTCAATCTGAAGCCCTTTATATTCTCATCATCATCACATTAATCGTGTCTGTAGTTCTTTTTTTCAGTCTGCTTTTAAAACACATGAAATGCGCGGGTATGGCAGGAGGGCATCACGTGGATTGTGAATAAAATTCAATTTAAACAGATTCATGAAAACTAGTCTTCGCTTAAAAAATTTTCCCATTTCATTTTTTGCTCCCGTTTTGGAGCTTGCCGGTTTTTCCCTGGCGCTTTTAAGGGCTGAGGATATTTTCCATTTGCCCCACTGGACTACTCTTGTTGCCCTTGTTTTGACAATCATTTCTTTGATAAGTGTCTTATCGGGCTATCTGTTGAAATTTTTTTCCGCTTTTTTCAAAAATACTATTGGTTTTGAGCGTTGTTTTTCTTTCCTTGAATATGGGCATCTCCTGTTACCTTTCCTGGTGGGCTTACACATTTCCCATGTCTGCGTTTTTTCTGGCTACCGTCCTTATGTTTCATGTTAGCCACTTGATGCTGTTTAAGTGGCTCGCGGAGGCTGTTTTAACTGTTACCGCTGTTATTATCATTTATTTACTTTCCGGAGTGTTTATAAGTATGGAATTTGTATTGAGGAAGACTGATTTAAGGCGCCTTTGATAGGTATTATATGTGGGTAACAATAATATTCTGAAAATTTCAGGTTTTTTTTATGGGGATGTTTAAATATAAAAGTTGACAAAATAATAGAAATTTGTTTTAATATTTAACCTATCAAAACAATTTTGCCAATGACAGATACTCCCAAACCATTGGGAGAAGTTATAGAAGCGGAAGCCGAATCATTTGCCGCCCAAAATACCGATAAAGCCGGCCTCATTCGCGAATACGCCAAAAAGGCTAGGATGATCGCCAATGATGCCATCCGCCAAAATCCCTATCCTGTTACCCGCCGTGAAATGGTTGAGGCCGTGGATATGATTTGTGCGATGCTTAACCAAAACGGCGAACTGTCTTCCATGATGGAAGGCATGGGTGAAAACCTGAGAAACGGCATTCTGCGAATCCGCGATCTTTTGCGTTATCAGGTTTTGTCGGAGGAAACGGAATGGAAAGAAGAACAATTCCTTCCGGAAACCGATCCGGCAATAAGTGAAATGGATGCGCTGGATTTTATTGATGGCATTGAAGAGGTATTACAGCAAGGGCAATGTGAAATGCAGGCTATAGAAATGTGCCGGCATTACATCGGTGAATCAAAAAATCCACTCGGCATTGCCATGGTCACTCAAAAAATGGCCAAAATTTATGAATATTTTTTATATGAAGAAGAAGTAGGGGATGCGGCGGGGCCCATGCAAAAAAACTACAAAAGCGCGTTGGAATGGTATCGGCAGGCTGCAGAGGATAAAAAAGCGCCGTTATCGGACAGGGCGATGGCTTTTACATTTATGTCTGAGCTGATGAGCAGGGAAGATTTGATAGAGATTCATGATTCCCATCAGGCTCTCCGTGCGCGGCAGGAAGCCATCCGGCTGTTGCAGGAATTGGCGGAACAATGGGAAAAAAGCGCAAAGGATGATAACAATGAAAACATTGAGGGGATTTACAATAACCTTGCCGTGCTTTGTATGGAGAATGGCGAAAAAGGTTTGGCGCGGAAATATATGAAAAAAATAATAGCTTTTTTCGGGGATACCGCCATTTCCCCTTTAACCAAGGAAAATTACCATGGGATAGTGGGGATGTTGCCCCGGGAACAGAAGAGGGCCGCGCTGATTTTTACCGTTTGCCTGTTTAATATTTTTCTATTGGCGGTCTTGATGGAACAGGAATTTAAATGGTTCACAAAAGGGAAAGATTGCATTTCCCGTTTGGCGGATGGCTTTAAGGTCAAGGATGAGGAGATCAAAAAGGCCTATGATTCCAAAAATTACACGGAGTGTATCCGGCTTTGCGAAGAGGCTCTGGAATTAAACCTTTCTTTAAAAAATAAGGCCTGGCTGAAATATGTGCATGCCGTTTCCCTTCATCAAATCGGCAGGACAGGAGACGCGCTGGTAATTTTTAAAGAAATTGAGGGGGAATTTAAGGGGGACACCAGATACTGGGTGGAATTGGGGGGTATTTATTGGAAACTTGGCAATTATAAAGAAGGGGTGGACTCCTATGAAAAAGCCTCCAAACTGAAACCGGAAAACCAACACCTCCGGGAGCTTCAGGAAAAATCCAGGAATATATTTGAAAAAGGGGGAGGGATGAAAAAAGCGCCTCCGCCCCTTGCTCCTCAGCCCAAAAAACCGCCTTACCACCGCAAACAGCCCGGCCAGCGCAGATAAGTTTGAAAAAAGCCGCCATTTCCCTTATCGTTATGCCGTTATTTCATCATATTTCCCTTTATGGAATTTGAACCCGTCATCGGTTTGGAAGTGCATTGCCGCATCAATACCAAAACCAAGATGTTCTGCCGGTGCAGTAATACTATTTTCAATGCTGAGCCTAATTCCCATACTTGCCCCATTTGCATGGGTTTCCCCGGCATGTTGCCGCTTATCAACGAAGAAGCGGTCAAAAAAGCCATCAAAGCGGCGCTGGCCCTTGGTTGTGAGATTCCCGGATTTTCCAAAATGGACCGCAAAAGCTATTTTTACCCGGATCTTCCCAAGGGTTACCAGATTTCGCAGTACGATTTGCCGCTCTCCAAAAAAGGCAGGGTCACCATCACCCTGAAAGACGGTACTGTGAAAGAAATCGGCGTCACGCGCCTCCATATCGAAGATGACGCGGGCAAACTCACCCACGCGGGCGATTCCACGCTTGTCGATTTCAACCGTTCTGGCACACCGCTTATGGAAATCGTCAGTGAGCCGGATTTGCGAAGCGCCGAAGAGGCCAGCTCCTATGCCCGCCAATTACAAAAGATCGTGCGTTACGTGGATTGTTCCGACGCCGATATGGAAAAGGGCCAGATGCGGTTCGACATCAATGTTTCCGTGCGCCCGAAAGGCCAAAAAGAGTTTGGAGTGAAAGCCGAAGTGAAGAACCTGAACAGTTTTTGGAGCCTCGAAAAGTGCCTTGAATATGAAATCAAACGCCAGATCGAAACACTGGAAAATGGCGGCAAAATTGCGCAGGAAACCCGTGGTTGGGATGATAAAACAGGAGTTACGGTTTCTCAAAGGTCAAAAGAAGAAGCGGCCGATTACCGTTATTTCCCGGAACCGGATGTTCCGCCACTCGTGGTCACGCGTGCGATGGTCGAGGAACTGCGGAAAGAAATTCCCGAATTGCCCGAAGCCAAAGCGAACCGGTATCAGGCGCAGTATGGCCTGTCCGCCTATGACGCCCATTTGCTTGCCGAAGATTCCTCGCTGGCCGCCTATTTTGAGGAAGCGAATAAAGTCTCCGGCCAGCCCAAAAAAACAGCCAACTGGCTCCTTTCGGAACTGATGGGCCTGCTCAATAAAAACAGCCTGACGATTGCGGACAGCAAATTGTCGGCGGCCAACCTCGGCAAGCTCGTCAAATTGGTCGAAGACGGCGTGATCACCGGCAAAATCGCCAAAGAAATTTTCCCCGAACTTTATGAACAAAACGCTGACCCCGAAAAATTTGTCAAAGAGAAGGGGCTCAAAGTGATGGGGGATACCGGCGAACTCGAAAAAATCTGTCAGGCGGTTATTGAAAAAAACGCTAAAACCGTTGTCGACTTTAAAGCCGGAAACGAACGCGCTTTCGGCGCCCTCATCGGCCAGGTTATGGGTGCCACCAAAGGCACCGCGAACCCGAAAACGGTGAATGAAATTTTGCGTAAATTGCTTTCATAAACCACCCAAAACGTGGTATAATGAACAAGAAATAAAAACACATTATGCAAAACTATCTCATCCCCACCGTTGTTGATAAAACACCCCAGGGCGAGCGCGCGTACGACATCTATTCGCGCCT
>JAFGNE010000098.1 GCA_016927155.1 Candidatus Peregrinibacteria bacterium | reverse complement strand
GGCACATAGACGTCGGGCAGGAAGTGCATCTCGATCTTCACCATGCCTTCCCCCTGGCAGGCTTCACAGCGCCCGCCCTTCACATTGAAACTGAAACGGCCGTCGCGGTAGCCGCGCA
Source organism: Candidatus Peregrinibacteria bacterium (assembly GCA_016927155.1). Lineage (GTDB taxonomy): Bacteria > Patescibacteriota > Gracilibacteria > UM-FILTER-43-11 > UM-FILTER-43-11 > JAFGNE01. Next base: position 7,918 of record JAFGNE010000098.1, on the reverse strand, counting down.
GTTTGGCTTCGGTGGTTTGGGCGAAAAGGTCACGGATTTCCGAAAAAACGCCCGTGTAGGTGGCGGGGTTGCTGCGGGGCGTGCGGCCGATGGGGGACTGGTCGATGGCGATCATTTTGTCCAGGTATTCCACCCCCTTGATTTCCTTATGCGCGCCGGCCACCGCCTTGGCGCGGTTCAGTTTGGCGTTCAGTACCGGGCTGAGGATGTAATTGATCAGCGACGATTTGCCCGAACCCGAAACGCCCGAAACGCCCACAAAAGCGTTAAGGGGGATTTTTACGTCGATTTCCTTCAGGTTATGCTCTTTGGCGCCGATGATTTCCAAAAATTTTCCGTTGCCTTTACGCCGGGTTTTGGGGATAGGAATTTCCTGTTTTCCCGAAAGGTACTGGCCCGTCAGGGAATTGGGGTTTTTCATGATCTCTTTGGCCGTGCCCGTCGCGACCACTTTTCCGCCGTGTTTGCCGGCGCCGGGGCCGATATCGAGCACATGGTCCGCGCTCCGTATGGTTTCCTCGTCGTGCTCCACCACGATCACCGTGTTGCCCAGGTTGCGCAGTTGTGTGAGCGTCCCGATAAGCCGCGCGTTGTCGCGCTGGTGCAGGCCGATGCTCGGCTCGTCCAGCACGTAAAGCACGCCCTGCAATGAAGAGCCGATTTGCGTGGCCAGGCGGATGCGCTGGGCCTCGCCGCCGCTTAAGGTGTTTGCCGTCCGGCTTAAGGTAAGGTACCCCAGGCCCACGTTTTTCATAAAGCGAAGGCGGCTCATCACCTCCTGGATGATCAGTTTGGCGATGAGGTATTCGGAATCCGTCAGCACTTTCTTTTTTTCCGTCGGCATCATATTTTTGAAAAATGTTTCCGCCTCATCCACGGACATTTCAGTGGTCTCGATGATGGATTTGTCGAGCACGGTCACCGCCAGTATTTCCGCCCTCAGGCGTTTTCCCCGGCAGGTTTCGCACAGGCGGATTTCCATGAATTTTTCGATATTCGTGCGGATGTAATCCGATTCGCTTTCGTGGTACCGGCGCTCCAAATTCGGGATCACGCCCTCAAAAGACGTGTCGCATTCATAGGAAGAATGGGGCCCGTTGAAATTGGCGCGGTATTTTTCATCGCCCGTGCCGTACAAAATAATGTTGATCTGCTTTTCGTTCAGCTTGCCGAGGGGCGTGTTGATGTCGAACCCGTATTTTTTGCCAACTTCCCTAAGGAGGTTGTTGTACCACGTGAGGCGCATGGAAGATGTGGACCAGGGCAGGATGCCGCCTTCCGCGATGGTCAGCCTTGGATTGGGCATCACGAGTTTCGGGTTGATCTTAAGCTTGGTCCCAAGCCCGTGGCAGTCCGGACAGGCGCCGTGGGGAGAATTGAAACTGAATGAGCGCGGTGAAATTTCCGGCAGGGCGATGACGCCATGGTCTTCGCAGGCGTAATGTTCGGAAAAAATCCGTTCTTCTTTCGTGTCCGCGTCCACCACGGTGATAAGCCCTTCGCCGTGCTTCAAGGCCGTTTCCACGGAATCGGCCAGGCGGGAGCGGTCTTCATTTTTCTCTTCCACCGTTTCGCCGGATTTTAGGGTGGTGGCCTTCTTTTTGAAGTTGTGCACCACCAGGCGGTCCACCACAATTTCAATGGTGTGTTTTTTCTTTTCGTCCAGTTTGATATCTTCGGTGATGTTCACGATTTCGCCGTCCACCCTCATGCGCACAAAACCGTCTTTTTTGATTTTTTCGAACACCTTGATGTGCTCGCCCTTCCTGTCGCGGACTATCGGCGCCAGGATCATGATTTTTTTGCCTTCGGGCATGTCGGCGATGGCTTCCGTAATTTGGCTGGCGGAAAATTTCACGATAGGTTTTCCGCATTGGGGGCATTTGGGATGGCCGATTTTGGCGAAAAGCAGCCTCAAATAGTCGTAAATCTCTGTCACGGTCCCGACCGTCGACCTGGGATTCCGGCTGGCGCTTTTCTGGTCAATCGAGATGGCGGGGGAAAGGCCGTCGATGCTGTCCACATCAGGCTTTTCCATCAGCTGCAAAAACTGCCGGGCGTAAGTGCTTAGAGATTCCACATAGCGCCTTTGGCCTTCCGCGTAAATAGTATCGAAAGCGAGCGACGATTTTCCGGAACCCGAGAGCCCCGTGATGACGACCAATTTGTCACGCGGGATTTCCACATCAATGGCCTTAAGGTTATGCACCCGCGCCCCTTTCACAATAATTTTATCCACATTGAAAATGATTATACCAGTTTCTTGACTGTAGCATGTGTTTTGCCAAAAGGCAACAGTGTGATATCGTATTTTTGTATAATACCAAAACCTATGATTGAAATTTTAAAAGCCATCCCGTTCTTCGCGGAACTTCCCGAAGATGATTTAAAAGCCATTATGGAGGAAGTGAAAATGGAATATTACCCCGCGGAGCACGTTATTTTTAAGCAGGGCGATCCTGGCGACCTCATGTACATTATCAAGCGCGGGTCTGTCCAGGTCATCCGTAACGATGAAATCGTCGCGGTCCTTTCAGACGGAAAATTTTTCGGTGAAATGGCCCTGGTTTCCGATGAGCCGAGGAGCGCTACCATCAAAACCGTAACGGATGTGGAAGCGCTCACGCTGAGCAAAGAGGATTTCCGCCAACTGCTTACAACCAAATCCAGCATCGCCACTTTGGTGAGCTACGAGATGATCAAGCGGGTTAATGCCAATTCCTGATGAATTTAGTTTTCCATTTTCTTCTCGCCCATTTCATTGCCGATTACCCGCTGCAGAACGGGTGGCTTATCAAGTCCAAACGCCGGAGTTTTTGGGGCGTGCTTTTGCATACTTTCATCCACCTTGCCGTCGTGTCGGCCGCGCTTTTGCCTTTTTGGGGCTATCAGGAGGTGCGGTGGGCAATCGGGGTGATCTTTGTCACGCATACCGCCATTGACCAGTTGAAAATTTTTGCGGACAGCCGTCTGCCCAAGTGCCGGCTTCTCTGTTACGGCGCCGACCAGCTGTTGCATTGGGCCATCATCGGGGCGCTTTCCTTATATATCGGGGTACGGGTTCCGGTTTTGCCTTTTGAATGGATGGCTTTTTACGCCGACAAGTCGGTTGTCGCCTATGTCCTCGCCCTCGTTGTTTCCACTTATTTCTGGGACATCACCCGTTGGTTTTGGCGTACGCGGAAAGAGCCCGTCCCTTACCGCCGCGACTATAAAATGATGGCGTGGAACGTGTTTATCGTTTCCATCGCGTTCGCGGTGTACTGGATGGCGTATTAGGGCCGTAAGGTTTTTTTGATCGACTCTCGGGCTGTTTCTTCCATAAGCCCCTCGCCCGTATTTACTATGAGCGCTTTTTCCCGTTCATGTCCCCGGGGAGTTAAAGCCATTCCGTTATTTTGTCATAAATGTATAAACCCCGTCCCAGCCTTCCGGCGGAGGATTCTGCATGAAATCCTGGCACCGTTTCGCGAAGACCCGCGAAGGGATGTCTTCCGCGAGCTCCGCGAATTTTTGCGAGGCGGCCATAAAGTTTTTTTCGCGGTAAAGCTTAAGCGCGGTTTCATAAAGGCCGATCAAGGCCATGATTTCCGGTTTCACTTCGCCTTTTTTGCCCATAAGCTCATAAATCCGTACGGGTTTTTCTTTACCTTTCACGCGGATCAGGTCCATTTCTCGGCAGATAAAGTCATCTTTCACTTGGACGTAAGTCGGTTCAGAAATAAGGATGCCTGTGCCATATTCCTTGTTGATGCCTTCAAGGCGCGAGGCCAGGTTCACGTTATCGCCCATGGCTGTGTAATTGAAACGATTGGCGGAACCCATGTTTCCCACCACCGCGTTGCCGGTATTCATGCCGATCCGTATGCGAAGTTCAGGAAGGCCGGCCTTGTTCCATTTTTTGCGCAGTTCACCGAGTTTTTTTTGGTTTTCCAGGGCGGCAAGGCAGGCGTTTTTGGCATGAGCGGAAACGGGGATGGGCGCCCCCCAAAAGGCCATGATGGCGTCACCTTCGTACTTATCCAGCGTGCCTTCGTTTTTTAGAATGCTTTCGGTCATCACGCCCAGGTATTCGTTCAGGAATGAGACCAGTTCTTCCGGTTTCATCTTTTCCGAAAGCGTGGTGAACCCTTCGATATCCGAAAAGAACACGGTGATTTCGCGCGTTTGCCCGCCCAGCTTTAAGAGTTCAGGGTTCCTGATGATCTGCGCGATGACGGTTTTGTTTACATAGCGTCCAAACGCGCCCTCAATAAACCGCCTTTGTTTTTGTTCAAGGATGAAACGGAGCAGGTAAGCGCCCGTGAAGCAGAAAAGAATGAGCAGGTCCGGATGCACCACGTTTAACAATACCCCCATGTCGTAGGCCACAATCCCCGCGACCACCATTCCGATCATCTCCGCCAAGGCAACGAATAAGGCGTAGCGGACTTTAAGGAACGCGAACAGCATCACATTGATAACGGCGAGAATAATCAGGGTTAACCAAAAGCTCATTCTCGATTGGTCGCGCAGGAATTTCCCTTCAATGATCGTCTGCACATTGTTCGCGTGGATTTCCACTCCCGGCATTTGCACGCCTTCGGAAACAGGGGAGAGGTACGAGTCACCAAGCCCTTTGGCCGTGGGGCCGATGAGGGCGATTTTGCCCGTGAAATCCACGGGTTTCCCTTTGCCGTCCATCGGCTTGCCTTTCAGTAAGTCGGCCATGGAAACGGTGGTGTAGCTTTTAGGCTGCGCGAAATAATTGATGTTCATCAAATACGCGTCGCGTTTGGAGTAAGGGTCGCGCATCGCAACCGTTGGGATCACTATTTTATCCGAAAACTGCCACTCGTTCCCCACGGCGCGGTAATCAATGATGTCCGATTTAAGGTAAAGCCGCGCGAGCGCGACAGAAAAAGCTTCCACGGTTGAAGTTGATGTGGCGGCGAAGACAGGAAGCTTCCTCACAAATCCGTCCGTGTCCTGCATCACATTGATCCAGCCGAGTTTTGGGTTCGCCTCGGTAAGGGTTGTGTTCGGGCCTTCCACAAAGCGGTTGCCGTCGCGGTCGAAATCGTAGCGCAAAGCAAGCACGGTATTCGGGTATTCCCCGATGGCCCCCGCGAGTATCAGGTCATCGTTTACGCCAAAGACGGACTTGTCCGGAAAAAGCACGTCCACGCCCACGACGGCTGCGCCTTTTTCGTTTAAAATCCGGACGGCCTCCGCGTAATTTTGCCTTGGCCATTTTTGTAAAGGTCCTAACTCGTTTTCCTGCAGGCTTTTTTCGTCGATGGCAATCACTACAATTTGCGGGCTGGCCTGGTCGTAATCGTAATACACATTCTGTACCCGCGTTTGCAGGCTCATGAACCAGCCCTGATTTACCATTAAAGCGGTAAGCGCGAGGATAAAAAAGCTGAGGCCGATGAATTTAATGATTTTAGATATCATTCTTAATATTTTACCATATTTTTATTATAAAAACAATATTGTATCTTTAGAAAATTGCTTTAAAATTATGTCAATAAAGCCCCCCAACAATGAAGCGCGTCCTTCCTGTTATCCGCAAATTCTACAAGACTCCCCATCACTCGTGGGGGGCGGTTTTATAAGATGATTTCCGATCATTTTCAAAAGCCCCCTCACCGAAGAGGGGTTTTTTAGCAGCCGTGTTTACTTGATAATTTATTTATAAAATGTTATAATATAAAGATTAACTTTAATCCTATGTCATTTTCATCCTCATCAATGCCGGTTTTGCGGGAAGATCCCCCGCCCGATTTAAAGCTTGTCGGTTCGGCAGATGCGCTTGCTGAACAAAAACATTTGGCGGAACAGGCCCGCGAATGGCTGCTGTATGCCGTGCAGGAAGGCACCCCTTCGGACGTGCGCGATTATTACCGGAGCCTGGATCCCCCTAAGCTTATCGCGTTTATCCGAAATGAACGCCTGGACGAATTGCCCGATCCGCTCATCAGGGAAATGATGGAAGACGGCCGCCACGAGATCCGATCGCTTTTAGCCCAAAAAAAGAGCCTGCTGGAACACCCCCTGTTTTTTTCAATGGGGGATTATGTGCAGAAATACGGTTTTTCCAAGGAGGAAGTGCGCGCCCGTGGCAGGGAAACGGTCCTGAAACTTTTAAGAGAAGCGGAAAAACGGCGTAAAGACGGCAATCCGGATTGGTTGAACAAAGATGAAGTGAGGGCGGCTAAAAACATGGCCGCGCATATCCCGGACAGGGAAATCGCTGGCATCCTGTCGAGGTTTGCCGAGGATTATCCGGCCGTCGGGGTGGCCTTGTTTGAAAATCCCTTACTGGCTTCCGCAAAAGTGGAAGGGGTGGATCCCAAAGATAAGGCCGAAACCACGCGCGCCATCATGGAAATGCTTTTTGCTATCTCGGAGCGGAATATAAACCGCCATACGGCGGAAAGAAATTTTGGCTGGCATTCCCTGATGAGGGCGGTTTGCCTTTATGGCGACAGGAATCCGGAATACAGGGAATTCCTTGAAAAAGGCATTGCCCTTGCGCAAAAGGACCCCCAGATGGCTGAAATATTTTTTTCGAGCGAATTCAGCCAGGACACTTGCCGTCAAATGTTTTCCATCGGTTGGATAAAAAGCGTGATCAAAGAGAAAAAATGGGAAGGGCTGCTCAAAAAGCTTTGGAAAGAACGGTTCACTCTGGGCCTGACTAATCCTACCGTAAAAATCCTGGAGACCCACCCTGATATCCCCAAATTTTTTTATGATCGCCGGTAACGGCAAGCCAGCCCTATGGCGCCGGCCAGGAACATGATGGCGCTCAGGATTTGCCCGAGCGTGAAAAAATGGAAAATGAACCCCACTTGCGGGTCGGGCGCGCGCCAGAATTCGATAATAACCCGAAAAAGCCCGTAAAGCGCCAGATAGCTGAAAAACAGGACGCCTTTTTTAGGTTTGCGCGAAAAAATAAAAAGGAGGACAAGAAAAAGCACGAGGGAATCCGCGGCCTGGAAAAGCTGGGAGGGGTACCTAAGCGCCCCGTCGCCAAACCGCACGCCCAGCCATTTCCATTTGGGGTTTAAGATCACACGGCCGTAAAGCTCGCCGTTGATGAAATTGGCGATACGGGTGAAAAAAAGCGCCAGGGCCGCCGGAATAACTGCCAAATCGGCCAGCTTAAGGTAATCGATTTTATTTTTCCTGCAGAATAAATAACCGGCAAGGAGTGAAGCCAAAAGCCCCCCATGGAAAGACATGCCCCCTTCCCAGATGGCAAAAACTTTTATGGGGTTTTGCAGGTAATACGGCAGGTTGTAGAAAAGCACGTACCCCAGCCGCCCGCCCAGGATAACGCCGAACAGGAACACCCAAAAAACCAGGTCGTACATCTGGTCCGCTGTTTTGAAAATTTTACCTTTCCTGTTCAGTTTCCATAATATCCACATGGAAAGCCCCAGTGCCACGGCGTAGGAAACGCCGTACCAGCGGATGGCGAGCGGGCCGATTTGCAGGGCGACGGGATCAATCATAGGTTTGGGTTAAGGGAGCCTGGAAGCATTATACCTCATTGGTTGCGCGCCAAGAAAAACCTATGTAAAATGCATCCTGTATAAATAAGGAAAAATAAAATGCAAAATAAAAAAGGATTTTCCCTCGTTGAGCTTATTGTGGTCGTTGTCATCATCGGCCTTCTTAGCGGCGCGGCTTACTACGGCATACAAAGGGCGAAAACGCGCAACATGAACGACAAGGTGCTCGATGACCTTATCGCCATTTCAAATTCGCTGGAGCAGTACAAAATGGACCATTTCGGCAGGTTCCCCGTCCCGAAAACGCAGGATGACGCGACACCGGAAGTTTTGGCCAATGCCAATGTGCTCTGCTTCCACGCCGACGCCACCTACGCCCATGACTGCGATTCCGCCTCCTTCCGCCAGGGGAT
>JAFGNE010000097.1 GCA_016927155.1 Candidatus Peregrinibacteria bacterium | reverse complement strand
GTCATCTGGCCAGTCTTAAAAGTTTTCTCCGTGATTACCCCGAAACACAGGCCATCCTGCTCTATGGCGGCAATAAAGTGATGTGGGAAGGAAAAATTCAGATTGTCCCCATTGAAATATTTTTAAATAAGATCGCAGATTACATCGCCTGATTCCATAAAAGTTATGATTTTTCAGGATAACAAAAAAGTGGAGTTTTTTTCTGATCTAGATCGTCACCTGGCCTCTTAACCGGCGCACCAGTTCTTCCATGCCTTTTTCAAGGGTCGTGCTCAGGTTTTCCGATTGATTGGCATTGGCGATGACGCGGTACACGATTTCCGCGGGGATCTTTTGCTGGGATGTGGTGTAGGTTTCGTATTGCTCTGAGCTGATGAACTGCATGAGAAAATACAGGTAACCGTAGTGTTCGCTAAGGAGCACTTGGGCCAATTCCGGGTAGGCTATTTCCGTAATGTACTTCAGCCATTTCTGCAGATGAAGCGGTTCGTTGGGGCTGTATTCGGTTTTCCCCTGTACGAAATTGCTCATGGAAATGGATGTCTGCACACAGGAGAAGAAGGTTTCCAGCCCTTCCTTTTCCGTGATGTTCCCTTCGGGCCCCAGGTAGGCGTGGGCGGGCGCGGAGAGCAGGCTCCAGTTTCCGGCGCGAGGATGGTTCACGCCGGGTTTTAACAAAACCTTGAGCTGCACCTGTTGGAATTTATTGCAGTCGCTCACGGGAACCTCAAAAGTTTTTTCCGTAGTGGAAGTCAGGAGAGTCTGGCCTGAATAGAGTTCATAGCGCGAGCCCATATCCACCGTTTCCCCCGACCATTGCCAGATTATTTTCGGATTGGCCCCCGGGTTCACGATGCCTTTCAGCACGATGCCGTTCTCGTAAATTTCCACAGGGACGGAATAGCCTTCGCTACTTCCCGTGCCCAAGGTGTAATAAGGCGTGAGGACGCGCACTTGAAAGGCGAACCGATCTCCGGAAATGTCCTGCGCGGGAATGAGCCCCGTGTATTTTTTCAGCGTTGCCGTGTCCGCCTGGCGTTCGTGGATGAGGGTGAGGTGTTTATCCCCCATGGATTCCGGCCAATACACCACGTCCACCGCATTGACCATCTGGTTGTTGTTTTCCACTTCAACGGTGATGGGGAACGGCATGCCGGCGGCCGCCGCGGCTTCGGGGGAATAGTGCAGCACCGGCGTGGAGACGGAAGAGGCGGGATAGCTGAACCCCTCGATCATGCTGTTATCAATCACCAGCTGCGGGGAGGATCCGGAGGCCTGAGAAGGAATGGTTTCGGAAAAATACTGGATCAGGTAATGGTTGGAGGAGCGGTCCATGAGCAATTCGCCGACCTGGGTCAGGTCAGCGGCGAAAGAACCCACATATCCGCCTGGCAATGATTCAGAAAGGCTGGCAAAATCCTGCGCCATGATTCCCTGCTGGGAAGGGCGGACGCCCATGCGGGTGATCTGCCGGGTGGGAAGCCCGGCCGTAAAAACGATGAACCCTTTTTGCGCGAGCGCGTTGACCGTTTCGGAAACATTGTATGTGGTGGCCTCGCCGCGGTCCTGGTCGTAAAACTGGGAGCCGTTGATGACAAGCGCCACTTTTTCCGCGCCCGCTCTTCCGCCCTGGGAGGCGAAATCATCCATTTTACTGAATCCGTAGACGCGGCTTGGTTTTTCGTTGCTGAATTCCGCTCCGTCAATCCCTGAAAAGGCGGTGGTTTCGTCCAGGTAGGTTTCGGGGGTTTCGTAAACCGACGAACCGTTTTCGAAGGCGCTGAACATAATATTTACGTCCGCTCCGCGCGCGTGCAGGTAACGCACAAGGGCTTTCAGATTTGCGCGGATCACGGAAGCAAAATTACGCGTGTTCCCCGTGCGGTCCAGCAGCACAAAAAGGTCTATTTTCGTGTTGGGCTGTGCCGGGGGAAGCACTACCAAAGAACCCGTGTTCCTTTTTCCGCTTTCCATAATCCCGAAATTTTCCGCCCTCAGAGAAGTGACAGTTCCATTTTCATCGTTCACGCTTACGCTCAGGCGCACGCGGGGGAATTCGCTGACATCCACGTCCGTTACCGAAACATTATAAGGCGCGTTAGCCTGTGCGGCGATGATCGCGATCATCGGCAGGATGAGGAGGAGGCTGTATTTTAAGTGGCGGAAAACAGGTTTCATGTCAATTGGCTTATTTATTGATGTCCGTGTTTCCGAATAGGACGAAATTCAGCCCCGGCTGGACGTTTTCTTCGGACTCACGCTGGACTTTGACGCGCTGGTAAAGCCCGGTCGAAGTAGTCCCGATCACGTCCACGGTCTGGAGCAGGTTGGGAAGCGCCACCGGGCCGCTGTTGTTTTTGGCGGAAAGCCTGTAGGTGACGGGTTTGTTGTTTAGCGTCTGGAAACGGATGATGTAATTGTATCCTGAAGGCGCGAACCCCCGGACGTTTACGGTTTTGGAATATTCTCCCAACGCGGAACCGGAAGCGTTTACCGTGAAGGTGTGTCCTCCGGCGCTCAGCGTGTTGGACGTGAGAGCGGCCGTGTTGATTACCACGCGCTGGATCAGACTGCTTTCGGGAAAATCTTTGAGGCTTTTGAACCGGTCAAAGACCAGAGCGGAACCTTCACGCGGGAAAGCGAATATTTCAAAAAGGATTCCGCCGTCCTGGGCGCCTTCTTCAAAGCGATAATCCAGGTTCAGTTCATTAAAATAGGTTCCCGCGTTCACTTCTCGAAAAATGAATCCTCCCGCTTTTACCGGCTCAAAACCGTAGTATGAAAAAGGGTCGAGGATTTTTTCTTCTGTTAAGTAGGCTTTGGAGCGCACAGACCGGTTTAAGGCGTTATAGGCGTCGGACACCTGAAGGTCGGGATGGTTGAGTGTCAGTTCTTTGGCCATGTAAGCGCTTTGCGCGTCCTCGTTGAATTCCAGGAAAACCATTTGGGTTTCCTGGTCATCGGTGAATTTTATATTGCGCGAAGCCTTATCGCCTGCCGCGTCAGAAGCGGTGGCCCACAGGGTGTACTCGGCCGCACCTTCCGCGGTGTACAAGGCCTGGGAGGCGGTTACCACGTCCGTGTTCACGGAAATTTCATGGAATACCAGCCCGAAATCCACCAGGATGACGGTATAAAGGGCGAGCGCGATGGAGACGGCGATGGCGTACATGGTTTATAAAAGGTTGATGGTTTTGTCGCTCCCGAAACTCATGAAGGTTTCCAGGTCCTCATTGTCTTTGTACTGCAGATGCAATTCAATAAAATGGTACTTTAGGTTTTCTATAAAATCCGCTTCGGAATTAAAAGTTCCCCCCAGATAAACGCGGCCGAAAGGGGGCATAAAAATGATTGATGCCTCCTGGACCGGCGTCCCGGCATCCGCCGGATCGGTTTTTAGTACCATTTCTTTTAGGTAAACCGCTGCGGAGGGCCATTCCTTTTCCAAGTTGTAAATCATTTGGCGATCCGCACCCCATTCCTGATAATTGTAGTGGTTGTTGAGCTGGCTTTCCTCGTAATCGGCCGAGGCCGTAAAACGGAGCGCGTAATAGGCGGGAATATTTTCCTTGTTGGCCAAATCACCCTCCGAAAGGGCGGCGATGGATTTGCCCGCCAGCGCGTAACCGTTGCCGGTGATCAGGTCTGTTTTAACCTGCCGCACGGTTTTCTGTATGGCGATATCGGAACGGATGGAAGCGGCGAACGGCGCCGCCATGCCGAGCAAAAACATCATGAGCGCCATAACAACCAGCAGTTCAACCAGCGTGAAGCCTCGTGGCGCGCCCTGTGAAGAAGGGGAAGAAAATGGCATGAGGAGATCAGGATATATTTTTCCGGGGAGGCAAATGAAGGGGGCGTAAACAAAACATAGAAGCAAGGCTTTTTATTTTGTTTTTCCTATTTTAAAATGAAAGGCTTACGTTCTATTCTTCACCTGTTTCATCAAGAAAGTCCGCGTCACCGCCGCCTTCCACGGAATTGATGTCGCTCAGTTTCCGGTTAGAGGCGACCACGCAATATGTCCTTGACCCTTCCTCTCCGTATGATCCGCTTCCGGAATAGTCGTCATTAAGGTCCGGGTCGGTCTGGTTTTCGAGAAGCGAACAAAGTTTCCAGCCGTTATTGTCCGCACCGTAAAGGTAACGGTGTTCGTTTCCTTCGGGGTTTTCAATTCCTTCCTTGGGATCTTCCGTCAGCTTGATCAGCCCTTCGCCTTCCGTGTATTTAAGGGTTTTGAAGCATTTGAGCAAGGCTTTGTAGTCGGCGACATTTTCACATTTGGAAATCTTCCCTCTGATTTTTCTGCTTTTAACATTCTCATTGGGCGGTTCGCCGTAAGCGGCCACGAATTGCTCCACTAAAGCCGCCACCTGGCCGATGTCATTTTTCCTTTCAGTATCGCGCGCTTTGGAGCCGCCCTGTGAGAAAAGGTAGTTGGCGGAAGCGGCCACCAGCACGGCCATAATCACAATGACCACCAGCAGTTCTACAAAGGTAAAACCAGAGCGGTTATTTTTAAGGGATTGAAAGAATGAGCGCATGGTTTTGAAAAGTTAATGGGTAAGGTTTATTTAAGCGTATTATACACGAAAATCACACCAGGCTTTGCGCGTTTTCGTAAAACGCGATAATCGCGCTGCCGATGGCGTAAGCCAGGAACAGGCCGCAGCCGACAATGAAGGCGTAAAAGATGGCGCTGAACGCTTTAATGGCGCGCTCCAGGCGCATCACGAAAAGCTCGTCCAGGTCGTTGCGCACGTCCAGCAGCGTGGCCCCCAGGCTGGCGGTGGCGCCCCCCACCTTGGCGGCCTGCACGATGGAGGGGATCAGGTAGCCGCGCCCTTCGTCGTTTTCTCTGATGATCGCCGCGAAAAGATCATCGCCCCCCTGCATCCGCCGGACGAGGTTCTTGTAAGTCTGCTGCATGCACACGTTGTGCGTCTGTTTCAGGATAATGTCCATGGACTTGATGATGTCCACGTTTTTGGTGAGCAGGGTGGAAAGCAGGTAGGCGAACTGGGCCGTGTAAAATGTGCGCAGGGTTTTGCCCAGGACCGGAGCGTGGAGCAGGGTATCGTGCCACCACCACCTCACCTGGGCGTTTTGCGTGACAAGGTAATAAAATAAGCTGGCCCCCAAACCCAGGAACATGAACAGGATGATCCCGTAATGCTGGATGAGGCCGGAAAAGGAAAGCATCCATCCCATGGCCCAGGGGATTTCCATCTTTTCGCCGAAGAGCTGCTTGAACTGGGGGATGACGAAGGCCACCACCACGATCGCCACGCCGACCACCATGAGGAACGTGATCCCGCGCGAGACGAGCACGGATCGGAATTTTTCCGTCAGCTTCATCTGTTTCTTTTTCTCTTCGGTGTAATCCGTCAAATATTGCCCGATGTTCGATGAAGTTTCACCTGCCTGGATGATTCCCAGGAATTCGTCATCAAAATATTGGGGCAGCACGCTGAAGACTTCCGTCTGGCTGGCAAAAGGTTTGGACATCCTTTCCTGTAATTTTTCCACCACGTTTTTCAAGGCTTTGCTGTCCTCGTTTTCCCCAATAAACTCCAGGCTTTCCTTCAGGGTGCGTCCGCGGTTCATGGAATTCCCAAGCATTTTAATGAGCCGGAGGATGTCCTTTTTGGGCACGCGGTTGAATTTGGACGCGATGTCCAGTTTTTTCAGGGCGTCCAGCCACGAGTCCTTGCGGGCGTCCACAATGTCCTCCATTTTCGCGCGGAACCCTTCCGTTTTGAGGGATTGCAGGGCTTTCTGGGGCGTTTCGGCTTTGATCTCAAGCCGTTTCTTATTGCCGAACGCGTCAGTGGCGTTGATGGTGAATACGTAAGTCATGGGTTCAGGCGTTAAAGGGGCGGGATTAAGGCTCGATTTTCTGGAAGATGCTGGGTTTTACGAAGAAGACGGGATCAAGCGGCTTGTAGGTGTTGAACTGGGTCTGCCGGTCAAGTTCCGTCAGGATGGCGCCGTCCTGTTCCAGGCTGGTGAAAGACGCGAGCTCGGGTTTTTTGAAGTGTTTCCATTCTTTGGAAGTGTCGCGGTAAAACGCTTCATAACCCAGATAGACGATCATGAGGGCGGCAAAAATAATGGTTATTTTTCGGAGAAGGGAAAACATAGGAAAAGGTTTTAAGTGAAATAAAAGAGTTATTTTGAATCAGGATTATCATCCACCATATTGTAAGCGAAAAGGGTCAAGGTGGCTTTGTATGTCCCTTTCCCTTCCTCAATCTGCACCGTCATAATGTCCATGAGGCGCAGGGACTTGCGGAGCATGTTGATGAAACTCAGGATGTTGGGCAGCTGGCTTTCCACCGAAAAAGTGTATTCGTAAGGTTGCACCACGCCCACCATATCGTTGTAATAGAATTGGGAATCGGAAACCGCTTTGATGCTGATGGAGTCAATCATCATCCTGTTTTTGGCGGCAACATCCTCCAGCATCGCGATCACCTCTTCCGCTTTTTCGTCCGCGTCCGGAATGGCGGTGTATACCTTGTTGATGTTTTTGGAGAGGCTTTCATCCGAAGCGAGTTTTTCCAGAAACCCGTTATTTTTTTCTTCCATTTCGATCATCTGAGCCTGTTCTTTCAGGTCTTTTTTTAGCTGGTCCATCTCTTTCATCAGGGCGGGGCCGTTTTTCCAGGAAAGGAAAAGGACAATGATCAGGACGATTGTCAGGATAAGGTTGATCTTTTCCCGGGAGGATGTCCTTTCCTTGAGGCCCGTGAGGCCGGTCAGAGTTTCATCTTTCGCGGGGAATCTGATCTTTCGGATGAGTTTTACGATGGCGGAGTCACTGCCGAATTTCCTTTCAGCGAAAACCGCCAGTTTCTGCACGGCTTTTGGCGTGGACGGCTTATCTGTTTTTTCCGCGGTCGGGGCGAATTCGGGAAAATCTTTAAGGGGAATCATGGCGAAAAAGTTAAAAAGTAGAGGGAGGGGGACTAAAGATAATCGAATTTAAGTTTCCAGACCCAGTACGCCACTTCCGCGCGCGTTACCGGCTGGCTGGGCTTGAAAGCGGTCCCCAGTTGTCCCAAAAGGCCGTGTTCTATTCCCGCCCGGATGGCCGTGACGGAAGGATAATCCGCCGGTATATCGGTAAATGGCACGGGTTCCAGATTTTCCTGCGGACCATCTTCTGTTTCCCCCTCTTCGGAATCCTGGGGTTCTTCAGCAGGTTTTTCGGTTTCGATGTCGTAGATTTTCAGGATCATGGTCAGGGCTTCCATGCGGCTGATGGTTTGATTGGGGAAGAAGCGCCCTTCCTTGTCCGGCTCAATCACGCCGAGTTGTTTGGCAAGTTCCATATACTGGAAATGCCAGTCTTTTTCGGAAAGGTCGGTGAATTTGTCATATTCCTCCAGGGTGATTTTGTCTTTGGAGAGGAATTCAAAAAGTGCCATTTTGAAAAATTCAGCGCGGTTGATAGGCCGGTCGGGTTTGAACGTGCCGTCCTCGTACCCCTCCAGGGTACCGGCAATGGCCAGGTCCCGGACGGCCTGCGCGTAATACGCAGTCCGTTCCACATCGGGGAAGGGCATCGGGTTTTGCCAGAAGGCAGGATCCAGTTGGGCCTGTATGATGAATGAAT
>JAFGNE010000096.1 GCA_016927155.1 Candidatus Peregrinibacteria bacterium | reverse complement strand
GGGGGGGGGGGGGGGGGGGGGTGATCGAATCCACTTCTTCTGTAGTACCGTCAGTGACTTGATTAGAAGGAGGGACAATAGGCTTATCTACATCTGTCATTAAACGTGCAGAAAAAGTGTTTTCCACGCTTTTCAGCCTTTCATTTGCTTGTTTTTGGTTTAGATAAGGTTGAACAAACTTGGGTGCTCTCTCATGAAGAGTCCCTTCAAAAATGGAGTCATATTCGGCATGATTGGCTAACAGCCCGCTGATCATACGCCCCATTTTGCTAACATAATCCCTAAACGCCTCCAAGCCACCCGCTTTTTCAGCCATCAGGTATTCTCCACTGATGATATCGCCGATGGCATTTGGGTTGTTTTTGTGGTCCAGCAGGCATTGCAACGTCAGCCTTATATGGGCGACTGGCGCAATAACTTTTATTAGTTCGTCATTTTCCACTTCTTCACTAAGGCGTTCCAGGATCACGCGTGTCGAACCTATTTCACTTTTTATAGGCGCTTCGCGCATTTCTTTCGACATGTTCATTCGTAGCAGGAGCGCTTCCCTGATCTTATCGCGGGAGCCTTTGGGTGTTTCTGCGGCATGTTCTAGGCTAGTCATGTTCTTAAAAGTTAATTTTATAGAAGTATTTTACTTTATCATAAAAGGAATTTGGTGTCAATTATTTTTTGTGTTTCCATGAAGGGCCATTGGCGTTTTTCCAGATAGCGCGGCGTATGCCCCGCACCGCTTTTTCCCACCTTGGACTTCCGCGGCGGCAATCGGTTTCACCTTCCTGGAAATGGACGTAGTCGTCGCGGATGCCGCAGAATCCGCCGACCAGCCCGTTTTCGTAAGCGCTTTCCATGCCTATGTCGTAAGCCCCGTACAGGCCGGCTTCGGCTTCTTTTTTAACCGTTTTGTAGCGCCAATCCAAATAAGCCTCACGCGTGTAACCCGGAGTGCCCGAGAGTTGCGCCATTTCATCGGCATACTGTTCCGCCAAAAGTTTTTTCACCTCCTTTTCGTCTTCGACGAAAAGGATGGTATTTTTTCCCCTCCAGTTTTTTGTGATGGCGTAAGGGGTTTTCCCGTTTTGGCATTTGCGGGAAATATCCACAGCCGAGCCCACAAGGTGCCGGCTGGATGTGGGGCCGGTGGCTTTGCCGCCTCCAAACAAATGCCTGATGAATAATTTGCCTTGGTGCGTTTGTGTGCGCAGGTCTTCTGTCACGAGAGGCTGGCAACCAAGGCTTTCCATATGCCGGTACCAGGGGCCGTATTTGGCCGCGAACCCTTCCCGCAGGACGATTTTTTGCCGTCCCGCCGTCACTTCCACCAGCGGTTCATCGGCCGGGATAGCGTTAAGGAGCCATGTTTTAACTAAATTGCCGGAACCCTCATGGACTTCCAGGGATTTTGAATACTTGCCGACCAGTTCTTTGGCGCTGGCGACCATCCCCGTGGGCGGTTCGTACGGGCGCGAGGGAAGTCCGCCGGCCCCTTCGGGACGCATTAGGGTCCCTACGGCAATTATGGCAAGGGCGGCCACGGCAGCTACCAGGACCACTTTTATACTGTCCCGGTTTTCACTTACTATTTTGTGGGCTTCGGCAAGCTGTTTCTCCGGCGATCCTTTCGCCTTTGATGCCGGAGCCTTCCGCGCGGTGTTTTTCCTCTTTTCCGCTGACATGGTGGATTTGTGTTAGATTCTTAAACTTACCTATTCATCGTCATCGTCGGGTTGCGCGCTAATTTCATCCTCTTCCAGTAGCTTTTTGATTTCTTCTATATCTTCGCGGGTCCTGCGGCCCCTTAACCAGGCAATAAGCCCGCCGGCCGCCATGCCCAAGGCGCCCAAAATAGATCCGATAGCCGCGATGATCATGGACACCAAATAGTCCTTATTGGCTTTTTCGGCGGCTTTTTGGGTTTCTTTTGCCAGTTTTTCATTCATACTGGAGACTGTGACAAGGCTGTCTTTTTCAGCCACGCATATTTTCAGCCGTTCTTCAACGGACTTGTTTTTGTCCGGGTCAGGGATGCACAGATTATTTGTGCACACCAATTCCCCGTCGCAGGCGGTAACATCATTTTCACCTTCTTTTTCAGCCTTTTTGGGTGTGCGGCAGGAGCTGAGCATGGAACCCTGCGTGCCTTCACACCGGCCTGTTGTGGCGCTACAAGTCAAACCTCCTCCACATTTTTCACCTTTATCTTTGCACTTTCCGCCAAGGAAACCGTCCACAGGCGGGATGGGAAGAGGCGGCACATTACCGACTCCCCAAATGTGTTCCTGGATCTGTTTGATCTGGAGCGCGGTGTTATCGGGGGCTTTGGAGCCGCCGGTTTTTATGACTTTAGACGCAGGTTTATTGGACGCAGGTTTATTGTCAGAGCCGGACAAAATCTCTTTTAAGCTTTTTGCATGTGCAGGGTCCGCGGCGGATATTAAGGCAAGAGCGCCCAAGGCGGCCAAAAGCATCCTTATGCCGCTACGGTTTTTAACTACGACAGCGGTTTTTTCTGGATTTCCGATTTCCGCTTCAGAGGCGTTACCAATGGGATTAGGCTTATTGATAGACATTATTGTATTATATTAAAATATCTTAGGAACGTTATCCTAGCATATTTATTTTTGTGTGTCAAGCCTAATTTTTTCTTTATTTTAACGGGCCGCCGCGGGAGCTTTTTCCGCTTTTGCCGCGGTACCGCCCCCCAATATGCCGGAGACAAAATCACGGACGCCTTCCGCGAACTTCTTCCGGCCGGCGTTGAGGGAATTGATATATTGGGTTTTTGAATGGACCACTTCGGCGCCCACATTCCAAATGGGCTTGATGATGGGCAAAAGAGGCCGGCTTATGGGTTTGGCCAACGCGGTCCAAACCATTTTCCGCGTGCTTTTCATGGCATCCCACACCCTGCCTTCCAGCAAATTGCCTGTCGTTTCTTTCGCTCCGTTCCACAGGGCGCCCAAAGATTCCCGCACGCCCCCCGCGAGTTCCATGGGGCTTTTGGCTATGGCTATAGGCAGACGGAAAATACCTTTAAACACTTCTTTCGGCACGTCCCATAAACTTATTTTGATATCCCTTAACGGGGCTTTGGCGAATTCCCATGTGGTTTCGCCCGTCATTTTCCATACCCCTTTCGCTCCTTCCACGCCGCGGTGGACGACTTCCTCGCTTACCCCCCAGCCGAATTTTGCCGCGCCCCATGTTTTTTTCAGGCCCCACCAGACGAAGGGCGCGCCGGTGAGGTAAGAAGCTTTCCAGATGAAATTTTTTGACTTTTTGAGGAATCCCCATGTTCTGCTTCCTGCCGATTTTATTGTGTTCATAAAACCGCCTCCCCCTGCCGCGGGTGCGGCGGGTGCGGATGATGGAGCATTGGCGTATGCCAACCGGTTTTCCCTGTCCGAACCGGTGAACCCTATGCTGGAATGGCGGATATTCATTTTGGATGGAATTTATAAAATTATAAGGCGGCTAAACCGGGGTATTTTTTATTGAGACTATTTCCCAGCAACCGTATTTCCCTTTCCAGCGCCGCCGTGGTTTTTACGCCGTAAACTTCAGCCAGGGTTTCCAAAGGGTCCTTTTCCTTATTAATAAGTAACCACGTACCCAGAGGGCGGCCCGAATGGAGGTTGACCAAGCTCATGACATCGTATTTGTTACCTATGGTATCTTTGCCAATCTGCTCATAATCCTCCTTGGTCATATTTATGATCTTTGCCGCTTTTTCGATGACAAGAATGTAAGGCATAAGACTGGGGTTCGCGCGGATGGCTTCCAGGTTCGGCCCCGTTTCCCGCACGGGGGCTGGCGTTACCGGTTCCTTTTGCGCCACGGGTGTGACGGGTTCCCCCGTCAGTTTGGCCAGCACGGCTTCATCAAAACGGATGGAATTGGGCTGCTGTTCGATAATGCCGTATTCGCGGGCGATATCAGCACGCTTTTTACTCGGGTTTTTATGGGCCTCTTCCAGCACTTTTTGAAGCTGGCCCCATTCGGGGTAACTGCGCAGTTCAATGAAACGGGAAAACAACGCGTCAAATTTTTCCAGCCTATCTTGCATTTGTTGTTTCGCGGTCTTTTGTGATTCTTTTGTTTTAAGCGATTCATTGCTGAAACCGAAAATTTTTGCTAATAGGATTTGACCAGCTGTCCATGTTTCTTTTTCATTTTTTCTTTCCCCGATTTTTCTTGCCAAAGCGATTATTTCACGCGGTTCATCGGCGGCCGTGTTGCCCAATTCTTTCCCGATAGCCGCCAGTATTTTTGCCAAATGGTCAGAGTCTATTCCTAAATATTCCAGTAATTTTTTTTCGTCCTTGCTCCTATCCGCTTTTTCCGTCGCGTAATGGCCGTTTAAAAGCCACAGGATTCTATTGATTATCTTGATTTTATTGGCCAGTGGTTCATTGTTTTCCAAATAAGCCCGAAAATAATCGGAAACTTTCCGATCTTCTTTAGGCGGTTCTTGGGTTTCCCGACGTTTCGGTTTCTTATGGCGTTCACGGTAATTGCGCACAAGTGTTGCCAGATCGGGGTTTTCCGCCGCCTGTTTTTTGCGTAATCCTTCCCTGATTTTTTCCAGATTGGACTTAGGCATAGGTTGCTTGTAATGATTAATTATATAATATTTTTAATTAAAAGTCAATATAATAATAAGGGGTCAAAACCCCAACCCCCATTCGTCTGTGGGGGGAAGACGGTCGTCTAGCGGTTTTCCGCATTGGTTACATCGTTTTTTTTGCTCCACGGTTTGCCCACAATGGGGGCAGTTCATGGTAGGGTGGGTGGGGGTAGATGGAATGGGTGCAGGTGCAGGCGTTTTTGTCTCATCCTCGGCGCCCTCGTCGGACTCGTCATCGTCATCGCTGCCTTCATCCTCTTCTTTGATGGCGGGAGCCGTTTTTTCTTCTTTTGCGAAGAGGTTGCGGAAATTTTTCCTGAATCCAAGAACACTTATGCCGCGCCACCATTTTAAGGTGAGCGCCACGGCTAGAGGCGGGATTGCCCAAGCGTAAGAGAAATACTCCTGGTTCCCGCTGAGCTCGGCCACGAGTACGGCGACCCGCGCCGCGATAAGAGAGCTTAAAAATGTTTTCAAGTTTGCCTTTTTTACTAGCGCGGTGGCTGTGACTAGGCCGAGGAACAGGAATCCGAACGCCACTGCCCCTTCGGGCGAGTGTGTCCCCACAAGAAGTCGCCAATCCGAAAGCGTGGTGGCGATGCCATCCCACCAGCCGGCGCCTTTTTCCGCCAGTTCTTTGGCGGCTTTGGCACCGTGATATAGTTCCTTTCCGGACTCTATCAGTCCCTTGCCCTCCTCGGCAAAGGCAAGAGCAGGGGAGAGGATGGTAGCCATGGAAGCTGCCGCGATCATCGCGCCGCCGCCTTTTATGGCTTTTTGCTCAGTTTCTCCTACAACCTGCTCTTTTTGCCCCATTGTTTCATGGCGTTCGCGTAAATTACGCACAAGCGTTTCCAGATTCGCGGAACCGGAGGGTTGTTCGTTTAATGTTGTCTGAATTTTGTCCAAGGGGTTATCCATAGGTTTTTTGAGAATTTTGAAATAAAAATCAATAGTGGCAATTAACAAAAGAACAGATCCGCCATCCATCGCCCCGCAAGGGGGATGAATAACAGGTCGCTTCTTTTGGCTTGATGTAAAAGAACTGTGCCGCCCCTCCGATGGTTGACCGTTTGCGCGGGCCAT
>JAFGNE010000095.1 GCA_016927155.1 Candidatus Peregrinibacteria bacterium | reverse complement strand
GAGGTTATCGGCAGGCTTGGTTTCGGGTTCGGCGTCTTCCGATTCCTCTTCTTCCTCTTTCGCGCCTTTTTCGTCCTTTTCATCCTCATCGCCGGCATCTTCCTCTTCTTCGTAGTACTGGTCGAGGTCGAGCCAGTCTTCTTCAGTTTCCTGCCCCGCCCCCCCCTTCTTCACGTTTTTTCCCCAGATCCTGTCGTTTTTCACGTCGATGACTTCGATGCCGAGGTCTAAAAACAAGGTATAAATTTCATCGAGCAAAATCACGTTATTTTCGATTTCGGGCATTCCGCGCAAAAGTTCCTGGTGGGTCACGAAACGCTGTTCACGGCCCTTCTGGATAAGTTCCCGGATGGATTTGGGGTATTTCGCGAGCGTCTTCTCATCCGGCTGGGCGATGAATTTCTTGGTGATTTTCTTGGCCATTAGGATAAGTTAAGAATTCCGGTTAATTGATTTTCGTTTTGAGTTTCAGGATTTCGTTGTACCGGTTAAGGAGGAGTGTCTTTTCGCCCGGGTCGGTGGCCAGGCGGATTTGGTTTTCATACTCCTTTTGTACCTTAAACAGGTTTTGCCGGTTGATGGACGCGACCAGGTTGGCGATTTCACGCTCGGCCGCCTCTTCAGAGAAGTCAGGATACTGCTCCTCGATGAGCAGGCGGTATAAGTTGGTGCGTTCTTTTTCTTCCGGCGAGAGTTCCCCGAAGACCGCGTTAAGGTCGAGGGTGCTTGCGGAATTGTACGCCCTTTTGCAAGTTTTGTAAAATTTTTCCGTCAGGGAGTCAATGGGTATGGAGTCGATGAGATTATCGGCTACCGTCGGATAAAATTCGGGATGTTCGAAAATAAACCCCAAAAGGTATTCTTCACGGCTGAATGCCTGGGCTTTTGGCGCTTCTGCGGCCTCGCTTTGCGCCGGCGCTTTAACCCCCGTTTTTTTAAGGTCGCGCCAAAGCACCTTCGCGTCGGTTTTTAAAATAAGGGCCAGCCTTTCAAGGTATTCGTTCCGTTCCATTTCCAGCGGGTACATTTTTATCAGGGGCAACATGAACTGGAGCATGGCTTTGCGCCCTTCCAGATCAGAAATGTCGAATTGTTTTTTGGCGTACTCAAAATAAAAATCCATTACAGGCACGGCATTTTTAACGGCCTCCTCCCATTTTTCCGGCGATTCTCGGATGCAGTCATCCGGGTCCTTGCCTTCGGGTACGATAATGACTTTCACGTTAAAATCGCCTCCCGAAACGAGTTCCAGCGCCCGGCGGGTGGCTTCCATGCCGGCGGCGTCCTGGTCGAAGGCGAAAGCGATGTTGCCGGTATACCGTTTTATCAATTTTAATTGCCCGGGGGTGAGCGCCGTGCCGGAAACGGCGATGGCGTTTTCCGTGCCCGCCTGGTGGCAGGCAATCACGTCCATGTAGCCTTCCACAAAAATCGCCAGGTCCTTTTTCTTAATCGTTTCTTTCGCCCAGTTGAGGCCGTAAATCACCAGGCTTTTGGCGTAGGTGGGCGTATCGGGCGAATTCAGGTATTTGGGTTCGCCTTCCGCCACAATCCTGCCTCCAAAACCGATGGGGCTGTCCTGGTGGTCGTAAATGGGGAAGGTCAGGCGGTTGCGGAAACGGTCGTACGTGCTTTTGTCGGCGATGGACCGCTGGCTGATCAGCCCCGCGAGCAAAAGCTCTTTTTCCGTAAATCCCGCCCCCAGCAGATGGTCTTTAAGCGCCGTGTACGAATCGGGCGCGAAGCCCAGCCTGAATTTTTCAATGGTCTCGGGCGTGAGCCCGCGGTTGAGGAAATACCCGTAGTGGTTTTTGGAGTTTTCAAGGGTTTCGGCGAAAAATTTTACCGCCGCGCGGTTGGCCGCCACCGTCCTCATCCGCTCATCCTGCGCTTCGGGGCGGAAGGCCGGCAATTTGACGCCCGTGCGCTGGGCCAGGATTTTTACGGATTCCCTGAAATCCACGTTTTCGATAAGCTGGATAAATTTGAAAATGTCGCCGCCCGTGTTGCACACGAAACACCAGCAGATGCCTTTTTCAGGGCTTACGGTAAAACTCGGACGCGAGTCGTTGTGGAACGGGCACAGCCCCTTTAAATTCCGGCCGGCTTTCTTGAGCTGGATGTAAGAGCCGACCAGATCCTCAATGGGCAGTTTGGATCTGATTTCTTCCAGATGGTCCATGAATCTAGTTAAACAGGTTCCTCAGTTTTTGGTTTTGTTTTTCAGGATAATCGATTTCCAGGTGCAAATAAGCGTTTTCGGTGACCACGCGGCCCTGCCTTGTTCTGTCCAGAAAGCCGATTTGCAGGAGGTACGGCTCGTACCAGTCCTCAATCGTTTCCGTTTCTTCGGCCGTGGCGGCGGCGATGGCGGAAAGGCCTACCGGCCCGCCGTTGAATTTTTCGATGATCGTCACCAGTATCTGCCTGTCCGTTTTATCCAGCCCCAGCATGTCCACGCCCAGCAGCTTGAGGCATTTTTTAGCGAAAGGCGCGTCTATTTTTCCGCAATGTTCCACTGTGGCGAAATCGCGCAGCCTTTTTAAAAGCCGGTTGGCGATGCGGGGCGTCCTCCGCGCGCTTTTTCCCACTTCCGCCATCGCGGGTTCATCCATTCCCACGCCAAGGAGTTTGGCGGAGCGCCTGACGATTTGCCGGATTTCTTCTTCCCGGTAAAAATCAAGCTTGTAAATATGGCCGAACCGGTCACGTAGCGGCGCCGAAAGCGTGCCCACTTTGGTGGTGGCGCCGATTAGCGTGAATTTGGGCAGAGTGAGGCGCATGGAACGCGCCGCCGGCCCTTTGCCGATGATCAAATCCAGCGCGTAATCTTCCATGGCGCTGTACAAAATTTCCTCAATTTGGGTTTTCAGCCGGTGGATTTCATCGATGAACAGGATGTCGTTTTCCTGCAGGTTCGTCAGAATCGAAGCCAAATCGCCCTGTTTTTCAATGGCGGGCCCGGAAGTGACCTTGATATTGACGCCCATCTCGCGCGCCACAATATTGGCCAGAGTGGTCTTGCCCAGCCCCGGCGGGCCATAAAGCAAAATGTGTTCCACGGGTTCACTCCGCGTTTTGGCCGCCCCGATGGCCACCCTGAGGTTCATCTTCGCGTCCTCCTGGCCCACATATTCGCCTAAAGTTTTTGGCCGGAGCGTAAGATCCAGCTGGTCATCCTGCCCCCCTGCCTCCGCCGCCGTGATTTTATTTTCGCGTTCAATCATTTTTTAATGAGACTATTGGGACTTTTGCGACTATTGGGACTATGAGGATTTCTGCATTTATCCCAATAGTCACAATAGTCCTTTGAATTTGAATTATACCGTTTCGCCCCGCCCTCTAGCAATTGCTTTTTAAGGGTATTTATGCTATAATTATTAGATATTTTTTCAATGAAAGAAAAATCATGCGGCACCCATACCAAAATTTTGCCTTAACCTATTCCTTTTTGCCGGAAATGACGCATAAAAATGGAAAACAGGATTTTGAATATTCAGGGCATTCCGGCGAAAGCGCGCCAGGCGGATATGGGGCAAGGGGAACAGTGGAATCCCGGGAATATACTCCTGTCTTAGCGGCTACGGAAGAAATTATTACCCCTGATAAGACCATTCCCGAGAAGAAGGCTGTGCAACAGGCTAAAAAAGGATTAGAAAGAGTCAATCGGCAACTACTGAACGAAGTTTTTGACGGCTCTGACCCTGAATGCGATGGGGATAAGCTGAAGGAAAAGGAAAAATACGTCAAGAAGATCAAAGAAGCCATTGAAAAAGTTGATCCTGACAAGTGGTACCAATTCTGCCTCGATCATATGTCTTACGCGGGAAACTTTCGCCAATGGAACAAAGATTTCTCGGCCAATGTGCTCGGCGAAACGAATACCAACGCCAAGACGGAACGCAAAAACGCGGCCGGCCTGCAATATTTGCTTACGGAAGCGTTTGTATCAGGCGGGTTTGCCTTCCAGTTGCGGGAAGGCGGAAAAATTAACCGCTTCACTTACGTGGACGGCATGATCGGCGGGTATACCGTAAGCGCGCTCAGGGCTTTTTTAACTTCAAGGCTTTATGCCAAAAGAAAAGACAATTGGGAATTAGAATATGCCACTTTGTCTGATAAGGTTAAAAAACAATCGACCCGAACGGAATTTGATAAAGCCATTAATCATTTATCTCAATTGTTGGGGGAAGCGCCAAAGACCCATGTTGCGTTTGAAGGAAGTGTAATGGAATCACAAAAAAATAACCTTATGGAAGCCGCATTCGATCTTATTGATGGCATGGAACGAGATGGTTTAGATGCTTATGTAGATGTAGAAATTTATTTGGCGAAAAACAAACAAGCGAAACTCTCAAAAGAGAATGCTTCATATATATGTGCTATTGATGGTAAGACAAATACATTTTCTTCAGTAGAAGATCTAAAAAACCATTTAAAATCTTATTTTGAAGAGAATGTAGTGGCACAGAGGTGACGCAATTAAATAAAACGGTTCCATGCTCCGTTCCGTCAAATCCCAGATCGTTTTCGCCACTTCCCTGATTATCATCGTGATCCTGGGGGCTACGGCATATTTCGTGGTGGACCAGAAAGCCAAGGAAATCAACCACGACATTTTCGTGAAGTCGGTGAGTTTCGCGGAACTGACGCGCGAAAGGATCGTGGCGAATTACGAGGATAATTACAGGCAGCAGGCTTACGCGAATTTCGACAAGGAAATGTCGGATATCTATAGCATGGATACCGATGTCATGGGGATCGCCATCATCAATTACCAAGGGGAAAATTTGTACGTGGACCCTAAAATCCGCGAGCACCACGGCAAGCTGAGTGATGAGGATCTGGAGCGGGTGCAGGCGGTTTACGCTTCCGTCAGGGTGCAGAAAAGCGGGCGCGTGGTTTATATCGAAAAAACAGATTCCGGCACAAGGTACACCGATTTTAACGGCAGGGACGTGGCGCCTATCGCGGATACCGAGCCGATTGAAGATATTTACTATCCCTTTCGCGACCCCAATAACGCGCTCCGTTCCTACACCCTGTATTTCCATGTTTCTTACGCGGCCGTGGCGGAAAGGGTAAAAAAAACAGTCGAAAATATCGCGGTCATGGCGCTTTTCGGCATCGCCATCGCGCTCTTTATCGGCGGCATTGTGGCCGGGCGCATCACATCGCCCATCAAGGCCCTTTCCGAAGGCGCAGGGAAACTGGGTGCGGGGGATCTGAAGACCCGTATTGAGGTTAAATCGGAAAGTGAAATCGGCATGCTGGCCGAAACGTTCAATCAAATGGCCTCCGACCTGGAAACGAGCACTAAGGCGATGATCGAGAAAGAAAAGCTTACCCATGAATTGGAACTCGCGGGCGAAATCCAGAGGGAACTTTTGCCCAAAACCCTTCCGGCGGTCCGCGGGCTCGATATCGCGGCCAGCTTAAGCAGCGCCGACGAAGTCGGCGGCGACTGTTACGATTTTATCGCCATAGATGAGGACAAGCTGCTGTTTTATATCGGCGACGTGACGGGCCACGGCGTGCCCGCGGGGCTGGTTTCCGCCATCAACAACGCGCTGGTCCCCGCTTTTTTGGGAAAGACCCATAAAACCGATGAGCTGGTTGTGGAGCTGAACCGTATCCTGAAGATGAAGACACGCCCCAACGTGTTCATGACCATGGTGATGTGCGTGTGGAGTTCGGAACACGGGGATCTGCGTTTTACCCAGGCCGGCCATGACCCCATTTTGCATTTCCGCGCGGCGGACCGGTCTGTTTCCGAACTCGCGGCGGGGGGTATGGCGCTGGGGATGCTCCCGGATATCAGCAAAGTCGTCAAATCGCAAACCGTCTCCGCGGGAGTCGGTGACGTGTTCGTGCTTTATACCGACGGCATCCCTGAGGCCTGGCGCAGTGAAAAAGAGAATTTCGGGATGGGCCGTTTTAAGGAATCCGTTAAAAAATACAGCGGCTTGTCTACGGCGAAAGAAATTCACGACGCCCTCCTGAAAGATGTCCGCGACTTCATGGCCGGTTATCCGCAGGCGGACGACATCACGCTGATCGTGGGGAAACGGACCGCATAAGATTATTGCAGCATTTTCCCCAAGAACTGCCCTGTGAAGCTTTTTTTGCATTTCGCCACTTCTTCGGGCGTGCCTGTCGCGATCACTTCGCCGCCGCCATCGCCGCCTTCGGGGCCCAGGTCAATCACATGGTCCACGGATTTGATGACGTCCAGGTTATGTTCGATGGTCACCACCGTGTTCCCCTTATCCACCAAAGCCTGCAAAACGCCGAGCAGTTTTTTGACGTCTTCAAAATGCAGGCCGGTGGTCGGCTCGTCGAGGATGTAAATGGTGTTGCCGGTGGCCCGTTTGGCCAGTTCCGTGGCCAGTTTCACGCGCTGCGCCTCGCCTCCGGAAAGCGTGGTGGCGCTTTGGCCCAGTTTGATATAACCGAGGCCCACGTCAAAAAGGGTTTGCAGTTTCACTTTGATCTGGGGGATGGCTTCAAAAAATTCCAGCGCTTCCTCCACAGTCATGTCCAACACGTCGGCGATGTTC
>JAFGNE010000011.1 GCA_016927155.1 Candidatus Peregrinibacteria bacterium | reverse complement strand
CGGAACGTTGAGGTCGCCGCCCGGGTCGCGCCAACGGGAGCCGTATTTGTACAATCTGCCTTCCGTGCCACCATCCTTTGAATACTCAAACGGATTGTATCTGATCCGGGGCCTTTAGCCCGCCAGCAGAAAGCACCAAGTATCTTCATTGTTGGCCCCGATATGCATCGGGACAGGGTTCGGCCGCCTGAAGCCATGGCCGCAGGCTTGAATCAGCTTAATTTCCGGAGTAATTGTAGCACAAAAAAATACCCCCTCCGACAAAACTTCATCGGAGGGGGTGATGAGCTCAAGACCCCGGATTTCGCGGACCAATGTCCAAGAAACCAAGGGGTCAAGAGCCCTACTTGCGGACGGCGAGGAAGCGATAGTAGCCGTCCCAGTCGTAGGCGAACCAGTAGAGGTACAGGCTGCGCTCGCCGTCGCGCTCGTACAGGAACGGAACGTTGAGGTCGCCGCCCGGGTCGCGCCAACGGGAGCCGAGGGCAATAATGGCAGACTCTCGTTGGAGCTCGGGCTGAGCCTTCGCCAAGGCGCGGAGCTCCGGCAGGGTGGCGGGGCGGTAGCCGGCTTTGTCCATTTCACTGACCGCCCCATCCGAAGATATGGGGCGGTTGAAATGGAAAACAGCGACCTCCGCTTTCCCATCCCTGCAGCCGGATGGAATGGGGAAGTGCTCCGGGGTGATGTTGTCATTCACCCAATCGAACTCCCTTTTTAGTTCCTCCGCGGTGAACCTGCACCGCACGTCCACCGTGTAGGTGGCCATGGGGGCGGGGGCGGCCGCGGCCTCGGGCTTGGCCGTTGCCAAACGCAAGGCATCGAGGCAGGCCTCGAGGGTTGTGCTGTTCGCCTTGCAGGCCGCGCCGAGCTTGTCCAGCTCGGCGAGCTGGGCCGGGGTGGGCTCCCCTGCCATAGCGGCGGTGGCAAGGGAAAGGGAAAGGAAAATAAAGAAAAAGGTAAGGCGTTTCATGGTATTCTCCTTTCGAGAGAATGGGGGCGCGAAACCGAACCTCCGCAATACGCGGAAAGCGGCGTGCGCCAATGAAAAAATGATGGCCACAGTGTTCCGGGCACGAGCAGACTGATGCGCGGGATACCGCGGCCATCTTTTTAATATAAATCCACAAGTAGTTTCAATGAGCAATTGATAACCCGCTGCGGCATAACACCGTAGGAGCTGATCAAAAAGACAATGATAAATTATCATAAAATTAGTAATATGTCAATAGAAGACCCGAATCAAAAAGATGCTAAAATTTTCATCAAGCCAGTTCCCGCAAATTTATGAATTACCGCCAAGATTTCCCCATCTTCAAAAACCGTCCCGATCTTATTTATCTGGACAGCGCGGCAACCAGCCAAAAGCCCCAGGCGGTGCTGGACGCGGTATACGGGTTTTACAAATCCATGAACAGCAACGTCCACCGCGGCACCTATCCTCTTTCCGAGGAAGCCACGGAGGCTTACGAGGACGCCCGCAAGACCGTCAGCAGCTTCATCAACGCCGCCCACCCCCACGAGGTCATCTTTACGCGTAACGCGACGGAATCAGTCAATCTGGTGGCACGGGCTTATGGCGACGCGTTTTTGAATAAAGGCGATGAGGTGTTGCTTACCAAAATGGAGCACCACAGCAGCATTGTGCCGTGGCTTCAGCTAAAAGACCGCAAAGGCATTGTGCTCAAGTACCTGGATGTATCGAAAGAAGGCCGCCTTATCTTCGATCCGAAACTGATCACCGCTAAAACCAAATTCGTCAGTGTCACCGCCATGAGCAACGTGCTCGGCACAATTCCCGATCTGAAACCGATAATCACCGCCGCCCACGCGGTTGGGGCGAAGGTGCTTGTGGACGCCTGCCAGAGCGCGGTGCATATAAAAACGGATGTGCAGGCGCTGGACGCCGACTTCCTTGTTTTTTCCGGCCATAAGCTCTACGCGCCCACGGGCATAGGCGTGCTTTACGCCAAAACGGATATCCTGAACCAAATGCCCCCTTTCCTGGGCGGCGGGGATATGATCCATGAGGTTTTTCTGGACCATTTCACTCCCGGCGAATTGCCCAACAAGTTCGAGGCCGGCACGCCCCACATCGCGGGCGCCATCGGCCTTAAGGCGGCTATTGATTATGTGAACAAGATCGGTTTTCCCGTCATACAGAAAATCGAGAATGAGCTGACGGAATATCTGCTCGGCAAATTCAAGGCGCTACCTTACGTCCGCATCATCGGCCCGGCGGACATGATGGGCCGTGGCCCTGTCATCTCGTTCGTCATCGAAGGCATCCATGCCCACGACATGGCTGAAGGCTTTGCCACAAAGGGCATCTGTATCCGCGCCGGCCAGCACTGCGCCCAGCCTTTGATGGATTACTTTGAAATCCCCGCCACCGCCCGCATCAGCCTGGCGATTTACAACACCAAAGATGAGATTGATGCCGCTATAAGGACGCTGGAGGAAATTTATAAGTACTTTAACCCCTAAACGTCACCCTGAACTTGTTTCAGGGTCTCACCATAAATGGACCTATACGCCCAAAACATCCTCGACAGGTATAGAACTCCCTTTTTTAAGGACAAGAAGATCAAGGCCGATTTAAAGCGCCATGAGGCCAACCACTCCTGCGGCGACGCGGTGGATATCAGCCTTTCCACCAAGGGCGGCAAAGTCATCGATTTCAGCTTCACCGGCGCCGGCTGCGCCATTTCCATGGCCGCCGCAGATATGTTGGGCGAACTGGTTACAGGGATGATGGAAGACGAAATCCTGAAACTCACCAAAGACGACATCTACAAAATGCTCGGCATCGAAATCTCCATGCGCCGGAGCAAATGCGCGCTCCTGGGGCTGATCACCCTGCAAAACGCGATACTGGCAGAGCAAAAAAAGCCGTTGAAGACTTGGGGGGATTATTGACTAACTCCATCTAATTGGATGTAATTGGATATAGTCGGCATATCCGATTAGCGGATTTTTACATGTAAATTAGAATTGACTTGAAATAGTATTTTGATGTAAACTAAAATTGACATCAATTTTTTTTATCGATTTTATGGCTACACAAAGGGAAAAAATCATGGGGTTTCTTGCTGAGCAAATTGCCCAAGCGAAGTTCAGGGTACAGGCTTATGTGTTTAATTCTGAGAATGTCAAAAATCCCCACAGGAGCATTTTTGTGAAACTTAAGGCCTACCTGAAGAACTTTCTGGAAGGAAACAGGAATATCCGCTGGATAACGCTTACAGGCCTAAGGGGATCCGGAAAAACGACCTTGCTTTCCCAATTATTTTACGACCAGCCGGACAATAACTGTTACAAGCTATTCCTTTCTTTGGATCAAACCAGCCAGATACTGGACGCGCCACTAGATGAGGTCATTTCTGCCTATGAGGGCATCATTGGAAAATCGCTGGAAACCTTGGACAAACCACTCATCCTTTTTCTTGATGAGGCGCAATACGACAAAAAATGGGGTGTAGTTTTGAAAAGCATCTATGATCGGTCAAATAAGGTTTTTATGATCGTCACGGGATCCGCGGCGCTTTCCATGAACAGTAATACCGATATTGTAAGACGGACTGTTTTTGAAAAGCTGTTCCCCCTCAGTTTTCCGGAATACCTCAAAATCAGGAAGCAAAAATTTGAAATCAAGGGGTTGGGAAAGCAAATCCGTGACGCCATGTACTTGTCTCCAGACGCAAAATCTTCTTTCGAAACACTAATCCCGCTTGAGAAAAAAGTGAATGAATATTATGCGGACGTGACAAGGCATGAATTCGAAAAATACATGCATTACGGCTCATTACCTTTTATGGTGGCATCCGATAACGAAGCCATTGTTTATGACCAAATTAGCAAAAGCCTGGACAGGGTAATCAGCGGGGATATCTTAAGCACAGGCCGATTCAGCTCGGAAATCATTTCAAAAATCCCGAGAATACTCTACGCGATAGCGGATATGGATGCCTTTAATATTACAAAGATATCTGGAACTTTTTCGGTCAGCCGTCCAAAGGCCACTGAAATTTTTGAATTATTGGAATACACGGAAATTTTGCACCGGATTTTGCCTTATGGCTCACATCTGAATCAGGTAAAAAAACCTTCCAAGTACCTGTTTTCTTCACCTGCGTTTCGGGCAATGTATTACAAAGCCATTGGAAACACCATGACGATGGAAGCGGCCAACGGAAAACTGATGGAAGATTTGGTAGGGATGTATTTATATCGTTTCGCCTACAAAAATCCAGGAAGTTTCTTGGCTTATGACAGCGCGCAGGGGGGCGCAGATTTTGTCCTTGGATTTGGTAAGCGACAATTGATCATCGAAGTAGGCGCCGGAGCAAAAGGTTACCGACAGGTTATAAACAGTTCAAAAAAGATCAAATCTGATTACGGCATGATCATTTCAAGCGATGGGCTAGAATATTCTGAGGAATACAATGCCGTAAAAATACCTCTTAGGCTATTTTTGCTTACTTAAAAACCCGCCCTCCTTTTGGAAAACGGGTTTTTAAGTTATTCAATCAGTAGTTTAAAACACGCTCCACCCCGCGACCGATGCGGCAATGAGCAGGGCGATGGTGTTGATGACCTTAATGAGCGAGTTTAAGGCGGGGCCGGCGGTATCCTTGTAGGGGTCGCCAACGGTATCGCCAACGATGGCGGCCTTATGCGCATCACTGCCTTTGCCGCCGTGATGGCCGAGCTCGATGTACTTTTTCGCGTTATCCCAGGTGGCGCCGCCATTGGCCATGGAAATGGCCATCATCAGGCCAGAAATGATCACGCCGACGAGCAGGCCGCCCAAGGCCTTGGGGCCAAGGATAAAGCCGACGAGCACGGGCGAAAGGACGGCGATAAGGGCGGGAATGATCATTTCAATAAGAGACGCTTTCGTCACGATATCCACGCAGGTTTTGTAATCGGGTTTCGCCTTGCCCTGCATGATGCCTTTGATCTCCTTAAATTGGCGGCGCACTTCATGTACTACCGCATGGGCGGCTTTGCCCACCGCGCGCATGGTAACCGAGGAGAAAGCGTAAGGGATAAGGCCGCCGAGGAACAGGCCCACGAGCACCTGGTAATCGGTAACGTCGAAGATCAATCGTTTGCCGGCGGCAAGGAGGGCGCCGTTGTAATCCTGGAAGAGCACGAGAGCCGCGAGCGCCGCGGAACCGATGGCATAGCCCTTGGTGACGGCCTTGGTGGTGTTGCCCACAGCGTCCAGCGCGTCGGTGATCTTGCGGATGTTTTGGGAAAGCCCGGCCATTTCCGCGATTCCGCCGGCGTTATCGGTGATGGGGCCGTAGGAATCCATAGCGATCACCATGCCCGTGGTGCTAAGCATGGAAACCGCGGCGATCGCGATGCCGTAAAGGCCGGCCAGGTTGTAGGAAACAATAATGGCTACCACGATGACAAGCACAACCAGGATGGTGCTCTCCAATCCGGCAGCCAGGCCCATGATGATATTGGTGCCCGCGCCCGTCTCCGAAGCGGCGGCAACGTCTTTCACGGGTTTGTATTTGGTGGAAGTGTAGTACTCGGTGATCAGGATGATAAGCGCGGTAAGAACGCTGCCGACCACCGTGGTCCAAAAATAATTCAGAGGATGCGCGTTCTCCGGGATCATCAGGTAGCTGACGCCAAGGAAGCCGGCAAGGGAAATGGCGCCTGTGACTGCCATTCCTTTATATAAAGCCGCCATGATTTTGCTCTGGCTCCCGGCAT
Source organism: Candidatus Peregrinibacteria bacterium (assembly GCA_016927155.1). Taxonomy (GTDB): domain Bacteria; phylum Patescibacteriota; class Gracilibacteria; order UM-FILTER-43-11; family UM-FILTER-43-11; genus JAFGNE01. The sequence goes on along the minus strand of JAFGNE010000011.1, from coordinate 13,770 downwards.
GCACAAAGTTACTGCCGATCATGGAAGCCACGACGGCCACCGCGCCAAGGGCGAGCGGATAAAGCACATAAATGGTGGGAAAACCTTCGGCAACAGCCAGGATCATGGCCGCGATGAGCGTGACGGCATAAGTCTCGAAAAGATCCGCTCCCATACCCGCGCAGTCACCCACGTTGTCGCCCACATTGTCGGCGATAGTGGCGGGGTTCCTCGGATCATCCTCGGGAATGCCGGCTTCCACTTTTCCAACTAAATCAGCTCCAACGTCCGCGGCTTTTGTGAAAATGCCGCCGCCCACGCGGGCGAAGAGCGAAATAAGGGAAGCGCCGAAGCCGAAGCCGATAAGTAAATGCGGAATTTCATCCTCCGGCAAGCCAAGGAGTTTGAAGATAAGATAAAAACCGCTAACGCCAAGCAGGGAAAGGCCGACAACGGAAAGGCCTGTAACCGTGCCACCCTGGAAGGCGACGCCGAGCGCCGCGTTAAGCCCGTCTTTGGCGGCGGCGGCCGTGCGCACGTTCGCCCGCACGGAAACATTCATGCCAATATAACCGGCAATAGCCGAGAACAGCGCGCCGACAATAAACGTGATGGCTACTTTAAAATCAAGGCCGAAGCCGATGAACAGAAAAAGAACGATGGCAAAAACAGCGACGGTTTTAAACTGCCTGTGCATATAAGCCATCGCGCCCTCGCGCACGGCTTGGGCGATTTCCTGCATCTTTTCATTTCCCGCATCCTTTTTAAGGACACGGACCGTATTGATTCCAGCATAAACAAGGCTAATCACGGCTATAGCCAAAGATAAATAAAGAGGGACCATTAAAATGAAGGATTAAAGGATAAGAATAAAGGACTAGGATTGTTGACGTTCGCTCGTTTTTTTGCGCGGCTTGCGTGTCGCGGGCTTCTTTTTGGCGGGAACCGCGCCTTTTTCCAGCTTCGTTTTGAACTCATTGGCTTTTCGGGTGGCCAGTTCCGCGATTTCCTGCAATTTTTGCTGCGCCACGCCGGCCACGTCATAACCTCGCTCTTCCACCGTAGCCAGGTATTCATGCAGTTTTTCCTTGGAAAGCTCCAAAAAAGCCTCCACCTGCTCATGCTCCGAAAGTTTTTTCATTTCCGCCCAAGCGTCGCCGCCGGCATCCATAAAAGCGTCTCCAAGTATTTTTAATCCCTCCGTATGGCCGTCTTTGTTGGCTTTCTTCATGATCGCGCCCCTTAGTTCGCTCCCTTTTCTGGGGGCGAAAAGCATGCCGAAAGTAAGCCCGCTTACAAGCCCGACGACATATTTCCAAAGTTTCATAATTTTGGTGTTAGGGATTACTGGAATAAATGTAACAAAACTCTTTCGGGCGCGCAATTCCTAATTTATAATAAGCCCGCTATGCAAATAACTTCAAAAATCCTTCTGGTGTTTTTTCTCTCCGCCGCCATCGTTTTTCCCATGCCCGCGCAGGCGGGTCCGGCATACCGGATCATTGATACCCATGAGCATATCGGAAGTTTTGACAGGGCGGATGAACTCAGCGGGGCGATGGAAAACCTCGGCATCGAAAAAACGATCCTTCTTCCCTCCCCTGTCGAAACGCTTACGGCAAACGGAAAAAAAAGCTTTACGGGTTATCGGAAGAATGTGGATGAAATCCTGAAAATCACCAAGGCCTATCCCGAAAAATTCATCCCCCTTTGCACGGTGAATGCGACAGAGCCAAACGCGCTTCTTTACCTTAAGCACTGTGTAAAACGGGGAGGCAGAGGCCTGAAGCTGTACAACGGCCATTCCTATTTCTATTCCGTATTGAAAACGCCTTTGGACGGCACGCCGCTCCTCGCCCTTTACGCCTACGCGGAAAAAATACATCTTCCCCTCCTTTTCCACATCAATATCCAAAAATACCAAAAAGAGTTTGAAAACGCCCTGGCCAAATATCCGGATTTGGTGGTTTCCGTCCCCCACTTTATGGTTTCCAGCCTCAGCCTGCCGCGCGTGGAAAGGCTTTTGGCCAAATACCCCAACCTGTATACCGATATCAGCTTCGGTTCGCCGGAATTTATGGCCGCGGGCCTCAGGCGAATCAGCGGCAGGCCGCAGGATTACGCGGATTTTTTCAGGCGTTATCCGGACCGCATCCTTTTCGGAACCGATATGGTCATTACGGAAACGGAATCCAAAGACCAGGCCTTTATGGAAGCCGTCATCCGGTGTTACCGCGACATGCTGGAAAAGGAAACATACGCCTGTGCGCCGGTAAACGACTATTACAGGGAAAAAATGGAAAACGCGCAAAAAGAGTATGAAACATGCAAACCGAAAACCGGCTCTTTTTGCGCCGCCAAAAAAACAAAATGGGCCGTAGCGGTAAAATCCTATGAGGGGACCCGCCAGATGAACGGCCTCGGCCTGGATCCCTCGCTCCTTGAAAAGATCTATTGGGAAAATCCGAACCGGTTCCTTACAGGAAACCTCTAAATTCCGGTCAAGGCTTTATGGATCATTTCCCCGAATTGTGCGGCGGTTGCCGGCCCTGTGGCCGTGACGATAAGGCCGTCCCGCTCCACGTCCTTGCCCGTGTAATCCGCCCCTTTGGCGGTCAAAATTTCCGCTACCCCCTCCCAACAGGTCGCTTTTTTACCTTTCAGAACACCCGCATTGGCCAGGATGGCGGAAGCCGCGCAGATGGCGGCCGTCACTTTGCCCGACCCATAAAATGCCTGCGCGAGGCCATGAGCGACAGGATCGTCAAAATACGGGAAACAACCCTGCCCGCCCACAAAAAGGATGGCGGCATAATCATCCGGATTAACTTCATTCAAAAGCGTATCGACCTCAAAAGTCCCGCCGAATTTGCCATGCGCGATGTCCGCGGTGCTGGCTGTCGTAACCGTATGGCCATGGCGTTCAAGGGCGTCTTTAGAGTCGCCGTACTCCTTATCCTGATATCCCTTGGCTCCGATGACGGAAAGAATGTTAGACATAAGTAAAATGGTTTATAAATTTTCCTTGATTTTCAGGGCCAGCGCTTCCCCGATCACCTGCTCGAGTTCAACCTGGCTGGCTTCACGGATGCGATGGACGGAACCGAAGTGGGCCAGGAGCTTCTTTTTGGCCTTGGGGCCGATCCCATGGATGAGGTCGAGGCCGGACTTGACCATTTTCTTCTCGCGCGAAGAGCGGTTGAATTCAATGGCAAAACGGTGCGCTTCGTCACGGATGCGCTGGAGCAGATAACCCGCTTCCGAATTTTTGGGCAAATTGATCGGTTCCGATTTTCCCGGGACAAAAACTTCTTCGTTCTGTTTCGCCAGCGAAATCATGGGGATGTTCAGCCCTTTGCTGGATAAAACATCGTGCGCCGCGCCGAGCTGGCCTTTCCCGCCATCAATCACAATCAAATCAGGACGCGACTCAAAAGAAAAATCTTTTTTCTTTTTCTGGTAAGCCAGATAGATGATGTCGCTTATGTCCCTTCCGCGTTTACCCGCGCGCGTAACTTTATCAAGGATCGGCTTGGGGGGCGCCGCGATCTGCTCATAACCAAACTGGAGGTAGTAATCCAGGAGTTTCCGGTGGCAATTCAGGTAAAGGCGTTTTTGCTTTGAACTTTCGATCAGTTTTTTCATCAAGTGGTATTCCAATCGCTTCCCGCGCTCCTTGGGATCGACCCAAAGCGAAGTAATGTCGTGCACGGAATCGGTAAGAGCGCGCACGCGGCCGAAACCGGCGATCTTTTTACCCTTTCCAAGGAGGTAAAACTGTTTGTAATCCAATTCCTCATTATTCACAGGCCCATTTTCGATAGTATCCGCGATGAATTTGAATTCGTTTTTCTTCGCCTTGCGGATTTTATAGCCATCCGGCAATTCGTCCGGCAGATAATTAAGGCGCCGCGTCATCACTTCTTCCAGGCTCTTGTAATCGTCGTTCTTGTTCAGTGTCGACCTCAGCCGGAATTGGCGGTAGTCGGCGGGCTTCGCTTCGCCCTTGATGAAAACAACCATGGAACCGACGGTTTCCGTGCCGCCAAGGTGGGAAATGTCGTAGCATTCTATCCGCTTGGGCGGCTCTTTCAGGCTTAAATATTTCTGGAGCTCAGCCAAAGCGTTCTCGGCCTTCTTTTCCTGCGATTCCCAGCTGGTGCGCGATTGCAGGGCAAAGCCGCGGGCGTTCTTCAAAGCCAACTCCACCAACCTGTCTTTTTGCCCCGCTTGCGGATGGACAAGGGTGACTTTGTGGTCCGTCTGCGCCGCGATGTATTCCTCAATCAGCTTCTTTTCCTCCACATCAATAGAGATGATGATCTCTTTCGGAATATCCGCCGCCATGCCGTAATATTCGCGCAAAAACGCTTCCATCACTTCCGCGGGCGCCTCGCCACCTTCCGAAATGAATTTTTCCTGGCCAATCAGCTTTCCGCCGCGGATCTGGAAAACGACGAAATAGTTCTTAGCCAGGTCTTCCGCGTAAGCGATCACATCGCGGTCGGGCAGGTCCGTATCGGTAATGAGCTGTTTCTCCGCGCTCCTTTCAATCGCGTGGATCTGGTCGCGGATGGCCGCCGCCCTTTCAAACTTCTTTTCCGCCGCGAACTCCGCCATCTGCTTTTTAAGGGAAATGATAGCCGCTTCGTATTTGCCGGAAAGGAATTCAACCGCCCTATCAATCTGCTGGCGATACTCTTCAGGCGTCACCAGCCCGGCGCAAGGCCCAACACAACGCTTAATGTGATAATCCAGGCAGGGGCGCTTGGCCGCTACACCGCCTACCCGCACAGCGACTTTCGCGCCGGGAAGCGGTGTGCCCTTGGGGTCGAGCGTGATATTTCGCACACTGCACAGCTTGAAAATCCGTTTCACCGATTCCAAAAGCCTTTGCGCGTCGGTGCCGTTGGTTTTCGGCCCAAAGTATTTCGCCCCGTCCTTTTCAATCCGGCGGACGGAAAGCACTTCGGGGTAATCTTTCTGTACCGTTACCTTTATATATTGGAAATTCTTATCATCCTTAAGCAGAATGTTGTACTTAGGCTGGAGGTTTTTAACAAGATTATCCTCAAGGATCAGCGCCTCCACTTCGCTATTCGTTTCCGTCCATTCCACGCTCTCGGCCGTTTCCAGCATCTTTTCCGTTTTTACCCCCAGCTTCGTCGAAGGGCGCACGTACGATTGCAGGCGTTTACGCAAACTCTTGGCCTTGCCTACATAAATGATTTTCTTCTCTTTATCGAGAAACTTGTAGACCCCCGGCCCCTGGGGCGCCTTGGCGATGAGTTTTGAAAGTTCTTTTTTCACGGAAATGATTATAACATCAAAAAACCCCACCCTTGCGAGTGGGGTCTATCACTTACGGCTGTGGGACAGATCGAAAACATCATCTACGTCCTCCGCGGGAAGCGGGTAATGATGGATGAAGATTTAGCAAATTTTTACGGAGTTCCAACGAAACGCATCAATGAACAGGTCTATCGGAATATTGAGCGGTTTCCCGATGATTTTGCTTTCCAGCGTTCTCCGTAGCCTTCAAGCCATTACGGTCAATAAAGGTATGGCGCGCCATCGAAAAGCTGGCCGAACCGCCAAAGCCGGAACGGCGCATCGGATTTGACTTGAGTTAAGGTATAATCAAGATTGTAAGAAAGCCAAATGGAACTTAGAGACTCCATCATCCAAACCATCGCCTGGTTCGACCTCTTCGACTTCCCCCTCACGGCGGAGGAAGTGCAGGCGTACCTTTATAACTACAATAAGCCCCTGCACATTAAGGAGGTGAAGGGTATTTTGGGGCAATTGCTTGAAGAACGCCAAATCGAGCTGATCAAAGACCATTACGTCCTGCCCGGGCGGGCGGTTACCGTGGAAACCCGTAAAACCCGTAAGTTCATCGCGGAAAAACTGTGGAACCGGGTGAAGCTGTATGGGCAATACATGCGTAACGTGCCCTTTGTGCGCATGATCGCCGTGTGCAATAACCTGAGCTACAACAACGCCAGCGAGCAATCGGACATCGATTTGTTTGTCGTCGTCAAACCCGGGCGCATGTGGATCGCGCGGCTTCTCATCACGCTTATCCTCCAATTTTTCGGCGTCCGCCGGCACGGGAACAAAGTGGCGGGGCGGTTCTGCCTTAGTTTTTTTGTTACGGATAAAAAACTGGGGATGGAGGAATTGGCCTTAAAGCCCGAAGACCCGTACCTGGCCTACTGGACGAAGCTCTTAAGTCCGATTTATGACGAAGGGGCGTATGAAGAGTTCAAAAAGGCCAACGAGAACTGGATTCTTCCGGCTTACGGTCTTAAATTCTCGGATAACGCCAAAAAACATCTTTATGTGGAAGGCAAAAGCGGCCTCAAAAAAACTATGGAATGGATTCTAAACGGCAAGCTGGGCGACGGCATCGAATGGCTCCTTAAAAAGACGTTCAAAAAGAAAACACTGGCTCATGCGCAAAAACTCGGGCCCGAAGCAAGCGTGATCGTTTCCGATGACATATTGAAATTCCACAACCACGACAAAAGGGCGGAGTATCGTAAAAAATGGTTTAAAGCCCCGTTACCGCTTCATTAACCGTGGCAAAATAGGGAATGACGGAAGTCAGCCCAACAAGGCTCATCACATCCGTTACCGCCTCTTGGGCTGCGACCAAGATAAGTTTGCGCTGGGCTTTGGCCAGGTGGGTGTGCAGGAAGACGAAAAAACCAATGCCTTTGCTGTTGATGAAAGCAAGGTCGGCCAAATTGAAGACGAGAAATTTGGAGGTTTCATCATTAAGTACCGGGGCCATTTGTTCTTTCAAAGGCTCCAGCGTGTTCTCATCGAGTTCGCCATTAAGGACGACAATTTTTACACCGGCTTTGGGCCCGTCGGTGATTTGCAGAGAAAGTTCGGATGACATCAGCCCGATAGTAACACAATTGATTTGACCTCCTCAAGAAGAATTTGATACCCTCTTAACAAATGAAGGCCACAAAAAAACGCGTCCTCTCGGGGATCCAGCCTTCGGGCCGGCTCCACCTGGGTAATTACTTCGGGATGATCAAAAGGATGGTAGAATACCAGGAATCAAGTGACCTTTTTTGCTTTATCGCCAACCTGCATTCGCTCACGTCCGTCACTGACGGCAAAGCACTCAAAAAACTCACTTTGGAAGCGGCGATGGATCTGCTCGCTTTGGGAATGGATCCCAAAAAAAGTGTTTTTTGGGTGCAGTCCGACGTACCGGAAGTGGCGGAGCTCACCTGGGTGCTTGCCTGCATCACGCCCATGGGGCTTATGGAACGGGCGCATAGCTATAAAGACAAAGTGGCCAAAGGCATTTTGCCCAACCTCGGCCTTTTCAATTATCCCGCCCTTATGGCGGCCGACATCCTGATCTATCAGTCGGAACTGGTGCCTGTGGGCAAAGACCAGAAACAGCATGTGGAAATGACGCGGGATATGGCGTTTAAATTCAATTCCGTCTTCGGCGAAACATTCACGATTCCGGAACCCGACATTGCCGAAGAAGTGGCAACGGTGCCCGGAACTGACGGCCAGAAGATGTCCAAATCCTATAACAACACTATCCCCATCTTCGGCACGGATGCCGAAATTAAAAAAGCGGTCATGGGCATCGTCACCGATAGCACTCCCGTGGAAGCCTGTAAAGATCCCTCCACTTGTAATGTGTTTAAGTTATATGGCCTGTTCGCCTCAAAAAAAGAAACGGATGAACTGGCCGGAAAATACAAAGCGGGCGGCATGGGTTACGGCAACGCGAAAAAAATGTTGCTGGAGAAAATTATGGCGGAATTCAAGCCTTTCCGCGAAAAACGCGAATACCTGGAAGCTCACCCGGCTGAAGTGGAGAAAGCGTTAGAGTTTGGAGCCGGAAGGGCGCGCAAAATCGCTCATTCAACGATGGAAAAAGTACGGGCCGCAACCGGCCTGAAATATTAACTTCTTATTATGCCCAAATATATTTTTGTCACAGGCGGCGTGTGTTCCTCCCTGGGAAAGGGAATCACCTCCGCCTCTATCGGTAATTTGCTGAAAGCCTCAGGTTTCAAGGTGTTCATGCAAAAGCTCGACCCTTACCTTAACGTGGATCCCGGCACCATGAGCCCCTTCCAGCATGGCGAAGTGTTTGTAACCGATGACGGCGCGGAAACGGACCTCGACCTGGGGCATTACGAAAGATTTATCGATACCCCCCTAAGCAAACTGAGCTCTACATCAACCGGGCAGGTTTATCAGGCGGTGCTGGACAGGGAAAGGAAAGGCGATTACCTGGGCAGGACGATCCAAATTGTGCCCCACATCACCGATGAAATTAAAAAAAGAATCAGGGACGCGGCCAGGCTTTCGAAATGCGATGTGATGCTTTGCGAAATCGGCGGCACGGTAGGCGATATTGAAGGCCAGCCGTTCACGGAGGCCATGCGCCAGATGAGGAACGAAGAAGGGCGGGATAACACCCTGTTTATCCATTTAACGCTGATGCCTTACCTTAAATCCTCCGGCGAGCTTAAAACGAAGCCCACTCAGCTTTCCGTGCGCACATTGCAAAGCATGGGGATTCATCCGGACATGATTTTTGTCCGCGCGGACGACAAAATTGAAAAAGAACACCTGCTTAAAATTTCCCACTTTTGTGACGTAGGCCTGGAATCGGTCATCCCGGCGCCTACGGTAAAATCGATTTACGAAGTACCGCTCAATTTCGAAAAATTTCATGTGGTTGAAACCCTCTGCAAAAAACTGAACCTGAAACATCACAAACCCGACCTGAAGGAATGGAACGCAATGGTCCGGCGTATCAAAACAACCACGGAAGAGCTCCTGATCGGCCTTGCCGGCAAGTATACCGAACTGGACGACGCTTATTTGTCGGTTATCGAATCCATCAAGGCCGCGTCCTATTTTTATAAGCGCAAAGCCAAAATTATATGGATTGACACGGAAAAAATCGAAAAAGGCGACAAAACGGAATGGAGGAAATTGCATAAGGTAAACGGCATCGTCGTGCCCGGCGGCTTCGGGGTGCGTGGGGTGGAAGGAAAAATTCTGGTGGCCGAATATTGCAGGGAAGAGAAAGTCCCCTATCTGGGCCTTTGCTTCGGCTCCCAGCTGATGGCCATCGAATTCGCCCGTAATGTGTGCAAAATCAAAGATGCCACCTCCGAAGAATTCAACGCGAAAGCCAAAAACCAAATCGTCCATTTCCTGCCCGGCCAGGATGAAAAGCGCGCCAAGGGCGGCACGCTTCGCTTGGGCTCTTGGCCCTGCCACATTCTGAAAGGCACCTTAGCGTACAAAGCCTACGGAGTGGCTCTTGCGCACGAACGCCATCGCCATCGTTACGAATTCAACAACGCCTATAAAAAACAGCTGGAAGCCAAAGGGCTCGTTTTTTCCGGCATCTCGCCCGACCACGAGCTGATGGAAATCGTCGAACTTAAAAATCACCCTTTCATGCTCGGCTCCCAATTCCATCCCGAATTCAAATCCAGGCCGAACAGGCCCCATCCGCTCTTCAGGGAATTTATTAAGACCTCGCTTTAGCAATCACCCTGAACTCGTTTTAAAAACCTCTCCGGTAGTTAGTTATCCGGCAAAATGCTGAAACAAGCTCAGCATGATTTAAACAATTACAACTTTTTCAAACAAATAACGTACTGCTCCCGGCTGGTCTTGCGTACGGCCGGAGGTTTTATCGCCTTAATCACCTTAAAATGGTTTTTTGCCGTATGAAGGAGCTTTTGGTGTTCGATGCCGGGAAAAGCCTTGAAGACAAAATGCCCGCCGGGCTTAAGGTGCCTGAGGGCAATGGCCAAGGCCTGCTCATTGAGCAAAAATGACCGCCCCGCGTCCAGGTCTTTGATGCCGGAAGTCGCAGGCGCCAAATCGGAAGTGACCACATCAAAACGGATGATATCGTTTTCCGCGGCGATTTTTTTGATCAGATCGGGGTTATTGATATCGCCTTCATACGTTTTTACGTTCTTACGCCCCAGCGGTTCAATTTTCCGGAGATCAATACCGATGACAATCCCCTTCTCGCCAATCACCTTTGCGATGTACTGGAGGAAACTGCCCGGGTAAGCGCCCAGATCAAGCACCTTGTCGCCCGGTTCCAGGATGTGGAAACGTTCCTGGATGGATTCCAGCTTAAAAACGCTCCGGGCACGGAAACCCTCATTCTTTGCCTGCTTAAAAAATTTATCTTGGGGTATGTAATGGCCCATCAGAGAGGTTTGTTGTTAGGTAAGCCGGGGCGGCGCGGGTAAGCAGCAGGCGTGGGTTCTTTTTTGGTCACCTCCAAAATCGTCCTGTCACCCATGTGTTCCGGCAAAACATAATGGTACACGCGCGGCGGTTCGGCATGCAATTTTACAATGGCATTCCTCGCTTCATTGAGCTCGGTAATGTAATCGGGCCCTTTGTAGATGACAACTTTACCGTATGGATGGATCAGGGGGATGGAAAGTTCCAAAAGGACGCGAAGCGGCGCCACCGCGCGGGTAAGCACGCCATCATACTGTTCCCGATGCGAGCCGTCCTGTCCGATGGTTTCGGCGCGGTCCCAAACGGCCTGCAGGTTCATCAGGTGGAGCGAATCGGCAAAACCTTTAACGGCATCGACTTTTTTCTGCACGGAATCGAGCAATACAAATTCGGTATAAGGGAAAAGGATGGACAAAGGGATCCCGGGAAGTCCCCCGCCCGTGCCAATATCCAGCCACTTGCTTTTGGATTTGAAATCGAGAAATCTGGCCGCGGCGATGGAATCAAGGACATGCTTGATCCAGGCTTCCCTTTCATCCCGGATGGCCGTCAGGTTCACCTCCTCGTTTTTGGCGGCCAATAAGCTTACATACTGTTCAAAAAGCCGGAACTGGGGTTCCGAAACCGGAACACCAAGTGTTTCAGCCCATGATTGGAATGTGCCAAAGTCCATCACGCTGATTTTAGCATGCGGATTTCCTCTAAAGTAAGGTACCGCCACTCCCCTGCTCTGAGAGGACCAAGGGTCAACTTTTTGATGCGCACGCGTTTGAGGGCTTTCACCGGGCATCCCACCTTCTGGCAAAGGCGCCTGATCTGGCGGTTGCGGCCCTCGCGAAGAGTGATGCGGACCCTGCCGGCCGCCAGCCTTTTTATTTTCATGGGCAAAGTCGGTTCGCCCTTCAGGGGAACGCCTTTTTCAAGCCTTCTTATGACCGAATCTTTAATAGGTTCGTAAAAAATAACTTCATATTCTTTTTCACCTTCAAACGAGGGATGCGTGAGGCGGTTGGCTAACTCGCCGTCATTGGTAAAAAGGATAAGCCCCGTGGTTTCCTTATCCAGCCGGCCGATGGAATAAATCCTTTCTTTCACGTCGATAAGGTCAAGGGCGATTTTGGGGTCGAGTTCCGTTTTTTTAGAGGAACATACAAAGCCGGACGGCTTGTTTAAGACGATGTAAACCGGTTTTTCTTTTGGCGACACGGGTTTGCCGTCAAATTTAATCAGGTCTTTCTCCGGATCCACCTTAACGCCGAGTTGTGTCACAAAACGGCCGTTCACCTTCACTTTTCCGGCTTTGATAAGAACATCCGCTTCGCGCCGCGAAGCGATGCCGTGTTCCGCCAAATATTTGTTCAAACGGAGAAGGGACATGAATTTATTGGGGCGGCAGTTCTGAAGGGACCATGGAAGGGGGCGGATAATCGGGTAAAACGGCACCTTCCGGGATAGGAGACTTTTTACCGCAGGAAGTGAGAAAAAAAGCTATGGCGGCAAAAATGAAAAAAATCTTAAGTTTATTTTTCGACCCCATAATAACGCGTGTTTAAAGTATCGGTTTTGATTGTACCATCAAAAGCCTCCATACGCCTCGTCCACTCATACGTCCTTTTGCCTGTTTCCACAGGCCCTTCCGTCTCAATGCGCTTATAGGCGGGGTTTCCGATGAGGTAAAGGGAAAGTTTTTTGGTTTCAGTATCGTTCTTCACATAAAAAAGAATGGGATTGGCGGTACCGTTCCTGATCTTCATGTTCTTTGAATTTCGGAAAAGGGCCGCGTCCGCGCCGAAACTTTCTTCCGGGTAAAGCGATTTGTAATAAATACTGTGGGGATGGCGTTCGACAACTTCAAACCCTGCGCGCCACGCCGCGGTAAAGACCATGGTGGCCGCCCCGCAAAGGCCCCCGCCGAAACTCCACGCGTTTTTGCCGTTAATGATGAGCCAGCCGTATTTGTAGTCCCACCAATTCTTGTCAGAAAGGGTTTTTAAAAAATCCAGCGTTTCACCCGGTTGCATCACCCTGCCGTCCATTTTAGAAAGCCCCGCGATAAGGTTATGCTGGCGGTTCTTGTCATTATGGGAATAATCGTAATGGATTCCGCCGAGCACTTCTTTCAAATCCAGGGCGGCCACCTTTTCGCGGATAACAACCGGCATATCCGGAAGTACATGGAAAGGATGGTGGGCGTCAGCGATCTTCACTTCCAGCTCTTTAAACCGTTCGCGGTAAATTTCAAGCTTTTTAGCCCTGACCTTATCTTCCGTCCCGGCCGAAGCTCTCAGAAAAATCAGGTGGGCCGTCAGTTTTTCAAGGATTTTAGGGACGGCATACGGATCGGGGAACTGACGGATTTCGATTTCATTCTCGGAAAACACAAGCCCTTCATAATAAGGCCAACCGAAAAATTCGCTCACCTTGTACCGGTATAAAAATTCCTGCAGGGCCGTATAAGTCAGTTCCCCCGCGGGGAGGTAATTCATGTTTCTGGCCCCTCTCCAGGCTTTCAGATAAATTTCGTCAGGCGTGAGCGTTTTACTCAATTTCTTTTCTTTGGCGGAGAAAAAGAGGACAAGAAAATCCCTCCAGGAAATGGGTTCAAGCGCTTTGATGCCGCCTTCATCTTTGATTTTTGTGTCGAACAGTTTAGAAACCACTTCAGCCGCTTTAACCCGGGGAACGCCTTTATCCTGGTTAATCTGGTGCACCATAAGCCCATAAGGCCTGGCAAAATCCGCGGGTGCTTTGGCAAACGCCGCGGGACAGAAAAAAAGGCCCGCACCTAAAACCAGGAGGAAGCCGATGGTGTTCAGTTTTAAATTGAAAATTTTTAAATTCGAAAATTAATTCATGGGGTTCGGATTCTGCCAGCGGGAATCCCTGCCGCTTTCCCGCCATACCCAGTTTTCAGGGGTATCCAGTTTTTTTTCGTTCGGAAGCCCCTGGTACCAGCCTCGCCTCAGGTCTTCAGGCGAAATGGAAACGTAATGGCCATCCGTATCCATCCGGATACAGCCCTGTTTGTCATGCCAGCGCGACCCGTCAATACAGCGGCATTCGCTTTCGGGAACATATTCGCAATCGGTTTTATCGCTTTCAAAACAGGAAAGAATGTAGGTGCCTGCAGTCGCTTTACAAAGCTCCTTGGCGTTCACCTCATCGGATTCATCCAAAAAATTAGGGCTGGCCCAACGCGATTCGCCATTCACTATCACAAAAACCCACCCGTCCGGCGTGCCATATTTTTTTTCGGCCTGTGCCCCGGCATACCAGCCGCGTTTGATGTCATCAACTGTGATGTTAGGGCGGTTCATCTCGGTTTCGATCTGCTGGAGCACGGCCTCCATTTCCTGGATAGTGGCCTTGGAACTTGCCCTGTCGCCTGCGGAAAGAACGCTGGCTTTCAGATCCGCCGGATCAGGGATTCGCGGCTTTCTTAATCCGGCCTGGGCCACCGGGCTATCGACATCGGACGGCGCGGCGCACCCGGAAATTAAAGCAAAAACT
>JAFGNE010000094.1 GCA_016927155.1 Candidatus Peregrinibacteria bacterium | reverse complement strand
GGTGGATGGCGCGCCGCATTCCCCGCAGAATGCGTAATCCGCGGGGTTTTCCTCGCCGCAGGCGGGGCAGATGGCGCGGGCTGAGGGGGCGGGGGTGGGGGCCGCCGGGGGGGTGGCGGGGGCGGGCTTGCCCTTGCCCTTGCCTTTTGGCTTGGGTTTGGGCTTCTCGCCCTCGTCGTCTTCGGGTTCCTCGGCTTCGGGCTTATCGCCCTTTGCCGCACCGTGGCGGAAGCGGTTCCAAAGCCCCAGGACGGAATCTTTGGGTGCCTTGGCCAGCTTCGCCCGGAGCTCCTTACCCCCGATCTTCTCGGCGATGAAGCCGAGGAGGGTAAGGAAGCCGAAGGCGCCCAGGGGCACGAATGCCCCCAAAGCCAGTACGGGTTTTCCGTCCAGGTTTTGCTGCCGGCGTAGCCGGCCAGTATGGCGCCGCCGAGGATCCCTACCGTCAGCTCGCGGACCGTGAGGCCCGCGAAGCTGAGGCTCATCACCTTACCCCAAATTCCTACCGCTGGTTTCGCCAGCATCCCCACAATCGGGATGTACTGGCATACCCAGATGAGGAAGAAAATGGGAAATTTTAAGTAGGTTGCCCAGTGCAGTTGTCTGCGCAGGGCGCCGTTACCTACCAAAAGCCAGAGGATCCCCACGGCGAAGGGGATCATCCAGTCCTCGGCGGGGCGCATGTTGCCCCAGTTGAACCAGAAGAGCCGGACGATCCAGCTTTTTACCGTGCCAATGGCGGTGTCCAACGGGCTGGCCACTGCCGTGGCGGGGGTAAGGGAAACGAGGATGGCAGCCACGAAGGCCGCCACGAGAATGATCGTGCTTTTGCCTTTCATGGCTTTCTCCTTTGTTTTTGTTATTGTTCAACAGCCTAATCCACATCCCGATTTTTCGGGAGGCGGGTTCGGCTGTTGAACATGCCGCATGACTTTAAGACATCCTTCGTAGTAAAAGAACAAATCCGCCATACATCGCCTAAGGTTTGTGCCAAAGGAATGGATGACAGGTTACGTCTTTCGTTTGCTATGGTTTTAAGGAGGGCTAAGGTTTACCTTTATTAAATGCTTTACGATTGTATAATAAAATTGCAATAAAGTCAAGTTTAAATCACAGGCAAAGAAAAAGGCATATTTTTATGCCTTCCCGGATTTTTTTATCCTAATCCTTTTTTAGCCGCAGGTCAAGGGTTTAAAGGGGCGCGAGGAAGGAAATTAACGTTTGTTTATATTTTTCCATTCCTGGAATTCTTTTTGCCATTGTGGTTCCGTATAACCTGCCGGCAATTCGCTGTAATGGGTCGAGCCCTTTAAATACAGTTTCATATTTTTATCCACGGCGAATTCCAGGGCGTCTTTGTAATTTTTGGCTGTGACGGCATTTTTATATTTTTTGGAAAGGGCCAGATTATGGCCTAAAGCCGGCGTGCCTGCAATCTCATCCACTTCTATTCTTCTTTCCTCGGACATGGTGACGAGATCAACGATCCATTGAGTGTCTTTATCGGGCACTTTGGCGATCCTTAATACTTTCCTGACCACGTCGAGGGTCCCGCCTACCGTGCCCGTAACCAGCCGCGTGGCTTGTGCCACTACCGTGGCGGAATACTTCCACGCGTCGCGTACCAGGGGCACCTGGTACAGGAACGCGGTTTTCACGTTGTCCAGAAAGCCCTTGGAGGGATCCGTGATGAACGGCGGGCGGTACTTGTGCCTGGCCGCGTCCATGTAATCGGGCCATTTGCCTTGCCGTTTAAGCTGGAGTTCGGGGCTTTCCTTAAGCGGCATGCGGTAGAATACGTGGATTTTCATTGGCTCGCCCGCCTCCTGGATGATGTGGATCGTATCCATGAATTTTTTTATGTCGGCCGTCCCCAGGCCTTTTGCCGCGAAAACCCGCTTTGCCTTTTCGTAAGCGCGCGCCTGCAGTTTAAACAGTTTCACGTCGGGGCTGTCGGTGGGCTGCACCTCGGCATTCGGGATATTCGTTGGATCGTTTTCGCCTACGGCGCTGATGTAATAACCCACATGGGACGGGCCGTCTTCCGCCACTTCATCGGGGTCGCTTTCATAGTATTTGTCTTCCTCTGTAAATGCCTTGGCAAACGGCACCTGGTAAAGCCCGAACCTTTCAAAACCAACCGCGTTTTCCGGCGTTTTGAGCTTGCTCAAATCATTAACGGGCATCATGTCATTTTCACCTAACTCATGGTCAATAATATCCGCCCCTTCGCCCGCCATCGCTTCCAGGGCGCGCAGTTTGGATGAAGCAAAGGGTATGGCCCATTTGCCGCCGGCGTAAAATACCTTGAAGGGAATTGTGATACCCTGCCAGGTGAGGCTTAGCGATTCGTCGGCCAGTTTGCGCAGTTCGGCCTTGTGGCCCTGCCACCACCATTCCACGTAATCGCCCGTGTCGCGCAGTTTTTCGCTTGTCCACTGGCCCATGTCGGCCAGGAACTCCCTGGCCTGGGGGCCGTAGCGCACTTGCACGCGCTCCCAGAACAGACGCATCTTTGCCGTGCCCGGCTGGAGCACTTCCTGGCGGGTCCAGCGGTCGATGGTTTCGCCGATGCCGCGGGCCGCGTCGATGGCGGACTGCACCCTGCCCGATTTTTGCACGCGTTCCACGTCCAGCGGGTCGATTTCCGCGTGCATTACCAGTTTCCAGGTAAGCTCGCTCGGCCTTCCGCGGAAGCTTTCGGCCAAATCCCTGTGGAAATTTTCGGCGTATCTGGTGGGCGCGTTCGGGTCTTTCACAAGGTCTACGTAACGTTCTTTCAATATTTTATGGCCTTCCTCTCCGTATTTTTTATCCTTGGCGCCCACGTAGCGGAAGAAATTTTCCATCACCCGCCTCACGATGCGGCGGCCCTCCTTGTCTTCGTCTTTCTGCTGCCAGCTGAGGCCTTTGGCGATACTGCCGGTATCGATCCTCATTTTCCTCCAATGGTCGGGGTGGTTGGGCAGTTTTTCGCCGTTTTCGTCCGTGGCCATATACCATTCCATGGCCACGCTGAACGGCACCTTATTTAATTCAAACAGGGCGGCGGCGTGCTGTTCATCCGTCACTTCTTTGCCTTTTTCGCCCATTATTTCCCTGCCGTGGTCCAAAAGCACGGCCTCGTATGTGCCTTCCATGGCGCCCGAGAGGCTGTCCAGTTTGAAGTATTTTTCCAAAATGCCCTGCCCCGTCACTTTTTTGGCGGCCAGTTCCACGGCGCCGCCCACAAGCAGTAAACGGAGGGCCTGGTCCATTTTGCCTTTGCCCTTAATGGCGCGCATGGCTATTTTGTAGGCGCCGAACAAGAGCACGATGCCCGCGGCGCGGTTGGCGACGCTCTGGCCGGAGCCGATAGCCATGTCGATGACCTTCTTGGCGTATTGCGAAATTTTGTCGGCAAAGGTCATGCCTTCCAGTTTGGCCATCACTTCCGTCTCGCCGCGGGCGGAGGCCGCTTCCACGGCGGCGCGGTGTTTTATTTCCACCTGCAGGGCCTTGAACATCTCGATGGCTGTGGCTTCGTAGTCGCGCGTTTCGGGGGTCGTTTCCAAAGTGCCGCGCTTGTGTAGGGTGCGGAAAACGGCCATAAAGCCCCGTTTGCCTTCGCTATCGCTATCCCCCAGCACGCGTTCCATCAAATCGGCCAGCTTGCTGAACTGCTTCGGATCCGGCGAAAGGAACATGTCGTCCCAGTTATCCACGTTCACCGAGGGGTCCTTGGCGATTTCACGCATGTAAGCCAGGTACGCGCCGCGCACATTGATGCCCATGCGGTCGAAATATTCCACCTTGCTCTTTTCCTGGTAATCCAGCGAGTTGTAGCTGACCTCCAGGCTTTGGAGGAAGAGGTCGCTGTTCTTAAAATAGTTTTTGTTGGCTTCGCCCACCGCCAGTTTGTACTCGCCGGCGTCCTCTTTGCGTATTTCCGCGAGGAACGCCTTGGCCCTATCGCTATATGGGTCGTTGATGCAGTTTTCCGCCTCGGCCAGGAATTTTTGGTAAACGGTTTCTTTTTCCGTTATGGCCGTGAGCTCAGCAGTCAGCTTGGTATCATTCCAGCTTAAAATATTCTTGGCTAGGCCGGGAACAACCAAAGCTTCAATTTTAGCTTTATTACCTGTTTTATCCGCTTTTGCCAGTTCAATCGCTTTTTTATTGTTCGTCACATATTCCAGCCCGATGGCCGCGTAATTGCCCAGCTGGGCCACGGCGATTACCGTGCGCCTTGTGTCATCCAGGTTTTTTCCGTCCAGCCTGCGGTTAAAAAAGAGGGATTGCGCCAGCTTGCCAAGCATCCAGTAGCTTTCCGGCCTCAGGTCTTCCACGTATTTCATTTCGCCGTTGGCCTGGCGGCGCATTTCGCCCACACCGGTTTCGTAAATTGTGGCAAGAAGGGCGCGGCGCACGGCGGGGTGCATCGTCCTGTGCCAGTCGCCCTGGCCAAAGGGGGTATCCACCGTCTGCATGGCTTTTACGAACTGCTTCATGGCCATTTCCACCACGATTTGGCGGTTTTCCGCTTTCATCAGGTTGGCGCGGGTAAAGCTCTGGTCGGCTTCGGTGCCGGCTTTGCTGTAGTCCGCCAACAGCCGTTTCGCTTCCGCCAGGCGGATGTGATAGCCGAGTTCTTTGGCGGCCTGTTCGTACGCCTCTTTGTCTGTATCATTTTCAGCAGCTTTTTTTGTGTACTGGCGTTGCATTTCTTTCAGCCTTTCGGCTTTCGCGGCATAATCCCGCGGCGTGCGTTCGGGCAGATTGGCCGAAAGGTTTTTAATGCCGGAACGCGTAGTGTCTTCCACAATTTTTGCCACATCCCTCACGTTCGCGCCTTGCATTTCCGCTGTAATAGCTTCAATTTCCTTGTTTTTTACGTCTAGCGTTTCCGAACTGATGCCTTTGTATTTGATCCATTCGTTGTAAAAGAAAGGGAAGCGCTTCCTATTTTTCGTTTCATCGTTTTGGAATTCCGGGCCGAAAAGCCCCATCGGGTCTTTGAACTTGTCCGTTTTCTCGCCCAGTATGGCCAGCAGGAGCTCTTTGCTTTCGCGCCATTTTTGCTGGGAAATACTGCCGTCCGCGGCTGTCCACAATGTTTTATACTCAGGGTCGCCGTAGGCCCCATCCATGGCGGTTATAATGTCTTTGTAGACCTCATTTTTTTCCCATTCAGTCTTTTCCGAAACGCTTTCGCGCACCAGCCTTTCGTGGCGCACCAAGCGATTGCCGTGGGCGCGGGCGCGGGCTTCGGCTTTTTTCAGGTAATCCTCCTGCGCTTTTTCGTACGTGTCTTTTTCTTTCGGCAGTATCAGCGCGCTGCTGGCCGCCATCACGCGCGGCCATTCCGTAACCTGCAGCTTAAGGCGGTTCATCACATTAAGCAGGTGCCAGTATTTTACAGAGGCCGTATCCACGCCGGCCATGGCGGTTTGCATTTTGGTAAGCAACGTGCCGAGTTTGGTTTTTCTATCAGTTTCATTATCCGTATCCAAAGGCAAGTCGGCATCAGCGATTTTGTCTGCCGTCTCCGCCCATGTATTCCATTCTTCCATCAGCTTTTTGCCATACGGGTTTTCCTTGTCAAAAAGCTTCAGGTCGGGATTAAGCGTAATGCCCCCGCGTATCTTTAAAAGTGTGTCACGCTGTTTGGCCCGCACATTGGTGGCGTTTACATCGAACCACGAAAGCCACTTTTGGCCTTCGGGCTGGTTTTCCACGTAAAACGGCGTGCATAAAATGCGGTCGATTTGGCGCACGGTTTCCAAATAATGGTCGGCATCAAGCGCCTGCAGGGGTTCCAGCCAAGGGCTTTTGACCCACTTGCTTTTGTCGGTTTCCGTGTCGAATTTTTTGTTGTACTCCGCAATGAGCGCGTTGAGTTTTTTCACCACAATCTCGCGGCTTTCGTATTGCTTTTTCCATTCCAGTTCGGCCCGGTTTACCTCGCTTGCCGGTTCGGCAATAGGCTCCGGCGGTTTTTCCGCTTTGCTCACTTTGTTAAGGGCGCGCGCGGGCCACAGGCCAAAGCCGTTTTCGGATTCGTGGTGATGGAATAGATTACGCAGCATATTTGTTTATTGTGAGATCCTGAAACAAATTCAGGATGACCTTTGGTCGTTAATCAACATTTTCTGCTTAGTTTTTATCTATTCATTATACCAAAAAACCCCCTGAAAAGCGAGGGGGTGTGAGTAGACAAAATTACTGATTATTTCTTAATATTTACTGAGATTAATCCGGATATTTCGTTTCGTAGGCGTTTTTGACCGCGCCTTTATAGTCGGCGTAAGGCCCTGTCCAGTTCCCATCCTCATCCTGTTGCACGAAATATCCTTCTTTTGTTACCGCGCACAGGTCATCCCCATTTTCATCCAGGATGAACACGTAATCGGGAAACCCATCCCTGATTTCCACTTCCACAGTTTCTTCCTCATTATCGGCAAGGGCGTCATGGCCATGTTCGTCTACCGCGCTGGCCAAAGACGTATAACTTTCCAATTCGGTTTCTTTTTTGTTGCCTACTTGCAGGTTCCATGTCTGATTCCTGTATTTCATGCAATTCACCAGCCTGTGGGGGTATTCCATCATGTACGCGTTATTAATATCAATGTTCGGTTCGACCACTTTTTCCATCACTTCTTCCATCCAGGCCGCCTTTATTTCTGCGTCCCATTTGTTTTGCGCTTTCAGCGCTTCCCTTAATTTTATAGAATCCGCCAATTTTGAAATGAAGCTGATCACGCGGTCATGCATTGTTTGGTATTCTTTGTTCGCGCGCACGTCCACTTTTTCGCCGTTCACTTGCGTTATGTAGCCGCCTTCCATTTTCATGTAAAAACCGGCGGGCACATCAAAATCTCGCACCTTCGTTCCTCCCGGTATGGCGGGACGCCTTGTCACGGTCATGGTCCCGTCTTTTTCCTTTATGTAATGCAGTTTTTCCGGATTCTCCATAGCGGTTTCAAAGGCCTTATCCACATTTTTCAGCTTCCCCGTCATTTTCATATAGAGGTAGAAGGAAGGGTTGAGGTATTGGCGGAAAATGGCTTCCTGGCAGGACTGCATCCTTTCGCGTTCCGGCGCGTCCATTTTTTCGGGTATCGTTTCTTCCGTGCTTTCATGAGAAGGCCTTGGCTTTTCAGGCCGTATCGGCTCGTCGCGGTAGGCCAGCAGGTTTCCGCGCAGGTTTGCCAGTTGTTTCGCGGTATCTCCTCCTGGCGGGGTTTCCGGAATCCCTTTTGTTTTCGGTTCTTTTTCGCTCATGGTTTTTTAAGGGTGTTAAAGGTTTCCAATGTCTCGTTATAAAACTTATCCAGCGCTTCCAGTATGGCCGTTTGGCACGCGGGTGAACTATCAATAAGTTCGCGTATGAAAACCACAGGGTCTTTTTCGCCTTCCAGTTCGGCGCTGACCATGTCTATAACCTCGGGTTCCAGGCCCATCGCGGCGGCGTCCATGGCCGCCTGAAACATGGGGCCGCGCATGGCGTCTTTTAAGGTGTTTTTATTTTCCTCTGCCTCATTTCCCATTCCCATATCCTTTATAAGGGAATCGAGGAAGTATTCGGGGTCAAAGCCGGTGATGGCGGTTATTTCTTCAGCCATTTGTATATTTTATAAAAAGGATAAACGCCGCCTGTCATGCCAGTAAGCAAAGCGTTTTTGCCGAGCCACCAGGCTTTGGGGGCAGTCCAGCCGATCCCTTTCGCGGCGCCTTTTGCCGCTTTGCCCGTTCCTTTTAACAATGAACCTTCAGCTATTTTTTTGCCGCGGACCCACCGGATGCCCTTGTAAATCTCTTTTCCCCCCAAGCCGCCCAAACCGAACAGCGCGGCGCCCAGGGGGCCAAGGCCCAAAGTGGCGGCGGCGCCCGCCACGGCGCTGAAAGCCAGCGTGCGGTTAGCCGCGATCTTATACCATTTGGCCCGGCCGGGGTCATCCACTTTTGTGGTCAGGTACCGCGCCACGCCGTAGGGAAGGGCGGCGACGCCCGCCGGTAATAGCATGGAAGGCAAGGCAGCCAGTGCCGGAAGAGCCAAATAACCGCCTCCTCCAAGGGC
Source organism: Candidatus Peregrinibacteria bacterium (assembly GCA_016927155.1). GTDB lineage: Bacteria > Patescibacteriota > Gracilibacteria > UM-FILTER-43-11 > UM-FILTER-43-11 > JAFGNE01. The sequence continues at coordinate 13,629 of JAFGNE010000094.1, read as the reverse complement.
GCCAAGGCCCAATGCCCTTTTTGCTATAGTCTTCCAGTTCTTGCTCCTTATGAAATCCGTTTCGATCCTGTCCTGCTTCACCATCAGCTTTTCCATTTCGCGGAAGTAAAGCAGCATACGGGAGAGATCGGATTTTTCCGTGTCGCCCGCCAGCTTGTCTTTCACCTGTTCCATGGCGTATTCGTGGCGCGCGTTTTTCAAAAGTTCCAGCAAATGCCGCGCGCTTCCCCGCGAAGCCATGTTCAGGTAAGTCGTTTTCGCGTCGCGGATGGCGTATTCCAGGTACGCGATCACATGGGGGATGGCTTTACCCATCGCTTTTTCCTGTGGTTCAAAACCTTCAATCCAGCTGTTCATTTTCGTGGCGTCGTCCACTTCAGCCAGTCCGGCCATCTGCTCTTTCGTGATCCCGAATTTTTTGAACTGTTTTGTTTCCGCCAGCGACTTTAAAGTGGCCGTCAGCGTGGGTTTTAAAGGGCTCCATATTTTCCGGAAGAGGTTGATCGGCCCGTAAGCCGTTTCGCGCTGGGCCGCTATCTGGTTTTCCACTTCAAGGAACAGTTTGTTTTCGGACATTTCCGTATTCCCTTGCGCGAACATGTTCGCCATGGCCAGCACATGCCACGCGGAGGGGTATTTCATCCTGCCGGCCTTAAGGCCTTTCGCCGTTTTGATCCTGTCGATCCGGTTTCTGATTTCACGGCGTTCGGCGCGCTCTTCATTGGCGTCTTTACCTCTTTTTACGGCAGTGGCGATCTTTTTGTTGGTATCTTCCAAGTCCCATTCCGCCTTTTTCAGCAGGGTGTCCAGCTGTTCCGGATTGTTTTTCTCCGCCAATTCCGCCGTCAGGGCGTCCGCCTTTATTGTGGAAGGTTTTTTAAGGTGGGCCGTTAACGCCTTAATATCCAGTTTTTTATCGCTGATCAGATGCTTGATGGCCATGACCGCGGGGTCTTCCTTGCGGTAAAGCCGGGGATATTCCAGGACGCTTTTGATCATGTCGGATATCTTCAGGCTGGAAACTTCCCGCTCTTCAGGGGTTTCTTCGCGCTTTTGCCCTTCTTCCTCTTGCCCCTCTTCCGCGCTTGGCGTGGCCGCCGGCAGCGCGCCTGTTTCTTCTTCTTTCCAGCGTTCCACAAATTTTTCAAAGGTTTTCAGCACGCCCAGTACAGCTTCTTCGCGTCCCGCTTTCTGGCGCAGGCGCAGTTTGCGGATCGCCTTGGTTTTTTCAGCCAAAGGTTTTTTGTTGAATGCTTCCAGTTCCTTATTCTTCAGCGTGCCGCCCATGATCGCCTCGGGCAATTCATGCTCCATGGCGTACAGGATGTCGTTTTGGAGTTCATAAAGTAGCGCGCGGGCTTTCCTGTTGGCTATGCTTTTCGGGTCGGTTTCCAAAATCCGTAACAAGTTGTCCGTCAGGCTTTCCAGTTCCGGTTTTTCCATGGCGATCACATGGATCAATTCCCGCATCCGCCCTATTTCCTTTTCTTTTTCCATGTTTTCCGTTGCCGTTTTCCAGTCCACTTTTTTGGCGAAAGCGATAAGGTCCTTTACACTTCGTATTTTTGGTTCGATTTCACTAGTCGGCAAAGATTGAAACGCGTCAAACCACTGCCTGGACTGCTCGCGGTATTTTTTCGCCGTTGGGCCTTCCGCTGTTTTTCCGTAGGCTATCTGCCACGCTTTTTTGAAGGCTTCCCGGCCTCGCGGGTCTTTTTCCGTCAGCCTGGCCGCTATCCCGCGGATATTTTCCGGCATGTTTTCCGGCAAACCGTCTGGCGCGGGCGCGGTTTCGGCAGCCGGCGCGTGTGGCGTTGTAACAGCCGGCGCTTTTGGGACCTGCCCTGTTTTTGCCCATTGTTCCACCGCTTCCAGCCTTTCGTCCGCCTGAGCTGGTGTCAGGCTGGGTTTTACCGGCTGGCGCAGGGGTGCCTCTTTTTCCTTTTTTTCCCTTTCCCCAAAAATTTTCCTTGTAAACTGGGCCACGATCCCGTCGCAATAATATTCGCGCAGGACGTCCGCGACGGCGTCCGCGATTTTTTCGGCGTCATCGGCTTTTTCAATGTGCCCCAGTTTGGCCAGCGCTTTTTTTATCTTCGGCAACGCTTTTGTAAGCCTTTCCAGAGTGGCCGTTTTTGATTTTTCATCCCTCCATCGAATGTCATTCGCTTCCATCAATTTCCCCGCATCTTCCGTTTCTGCCAGGGCGTTCACAGCACGCAGGTAATTCAAGGTTTCCCTTCTTATTTCTTTGGCCTTCACCTTTTCACTTAGCGGCAATCGGGGAATATGAAATCCTTTAACAACACCCGGTTTTTCGCCTTTTTTGGCTGATCTTTTTTGGACCATCTTGCAGGCCGCCCGTATTTTGTCCGCATCCTGGAAATAGTCCGTTTTGTCGGCGCGGTTCCACACGTCTATTTTGGCGCGGATAGCATCTGTTTCTTCCTGAGTTAAGCCGATTTTGCCTATTGCCTTACGGATTTTTTCTTCTTGCTCCAAAATAACAGGTTCTTTTTGGATGGCGGGTTTGGCAGGCGCTGGCTTGGGGGCGGCCGGTGTTTTAGGCGTTTTTGCGGCCGCCAGTTTTGTTTCCGCAGCCGAAACCAATAAGCCTATTTGCTTCCTTACCGTTTCATCCGGATATTCTTCTTTCAGCATCCTTTCCAGTTCACGCAAATTGTCCAAGTCCTCTTCTGTTACATGGGTTGAAGGTTCTGATGCCTTGGCAGTAAGCTTTTTCAGTTCACTGGCCGCTTCCGTTGCGTTTCCGATGATTATTTCATGTTCAGCGCCGAATACGGTAACGGCAAACACTTCAGGGCTTAGGATGATATTTTTCAGCTTTTTCTGGATTTCTTCGGGCTTTTTCCCGTTTTCAGCCAGCCATTTGGCAAGATCCTCAATCTTTTTTGGCCGCTTTGATTCGTTGATGCCGAGAGCGGTTACCAATATCCTTTTGATTTCTTTTGGATCCAATCGTATTGCGGTTTCTTTTTGAATTGCCTGAGGGTCGATCATGATCAAGGCGCGCAAAAGCTTCAGACCTTCATCTTTTTGTATTTTTTCCGTTAATTCCGCGATTCGCCTCTTTTTTTCCTGTTTGTCGTTAAAAATAACTCCAACAGCCGTATGAAATTTTGTAACGAGTTTGCGGAAATCCTTTATGAATTTTTCGTTCAATTCGGTTTTTCCGTTCAAAATATCAGCGATCAGAGGGCGGAGGTGTTCGCTTATTTCCAATTTCGCCAATTCTTCCAGGCGTTTGAGGGCCGCGTCTTTATCGGTCCCGTAAGCGGCTTCTACCTCTTGCCACTTTTCCAAAATAGCTGTGTTTTTATTTTGGTCGGCCATGGGATGGCGTTTTTGTTTTGAAAAATTATCTAATTATTATACCAAAAAGGCACCCAAAAAACAAGGGTGTTTCGCCTAAATATCCCGGATTCCCGCTTTTACCGCGTCAGCAGTTCCACGCAGACTCCCGAATTGAAGCCTTTGCGGCGCCAGGGATTCCCTTTTTCTTTCATGTCTACCGAACCGGCGATGTCAAAATGGCAAAATTGCGCGCCTTCAGGGATGAAGCGGTTTAAGAAAAGGGCGGCCTTTATCCATCCGGCGTCTTTGTCGTCGGACTGGTTCACCGTGTCGGCTACGGGCGAGTCCAGGTCGTCGTATTCCATGTCCCATGGGGCAAAATGCACCAGGTCGCCGGTTTCGCGGCCGATTTTTTCAAATTGTTTTTGCAGCGCGGACGTGTTGGTCACGGCGCCCGTGTAGATCTGGCCAAGCGTTTGGATGCAGCTGCCGGTAAGCGTGGCAATGGTGAAGAAACGGCAGGCGTTTTTGAAATTGGCTTTCGCGTAACAGATGGCGTCCGCCAAAACCAAACGGCCTTCCGCATCGGTATTCGTTATTTCCACTGTTTGCCCGTCTCCCGCTTTCCAGATGTCATCGGGGCGGGTGGCATTTTCATTGATCAGGTTTTCGGCCAGGGCGACCATAAAACGGGTTGTCTCTTTTACGGTTTTGCCCAGCTTGCGCATCGTGAGGATGGCCCCCAGTATGGCGGCGCTGCCGGCCATGTCCTCTTTCATGTATTTCATCCGGGGCGCTTTGGTCATGAGCCCGCCGGAATCGAAACAGATCCCTTTGCCGATGACCACCGTTTCCTTTTTCGTTTTTCCGCTTTTTGGTTCCATAGTCAAAATAAGCAGTTCGGAAGGATAACGGCTGCCGAAAGCGACCGAATTCAAAAGCTCGTATTTTTTCAGTTTTTCTTTCGGTACGCGTTCGCATTTAATACCCCATCGTTTGGCCAAAGCCTGGATGACGCTGGCATAAGCCGGCACGTTAAGCATGTTATCGGGGAGCGCCCCGAGGACGCGCATCAGGTTTTTCCCTTCCGCCACGATTTCACCTTCCCTGATCGCGGTTTCGGCGCGGGCGGGAGTTTTATAGGCAGGATCGACGAACGCCACTTCAGGCGAAGACGGTTTCCATTTGGGCTTCAGCATCGCCGGGTCAAGCGCCGCCATATGCACGCCCACTGCCGCGTATTTGAGGAAAGATGGCGGGCAAGCCATCGCGATTTTATCGGGTTTTCCTGCGGCCGCGGCGAGATACGCCTCACCATACCAACGGCGGATTTTACGCGCCCCCATTTCTTTTTTCGGCCCGATGCCCATTTCCATGATGAGTTGGCTGTTTTGCACAAAATGCCTTTTTTTCTTTGGTTTTTCGTCGAAAACCGGTTTGCAGAAGACCGGATAACCCGTTGCCGCGCTTGCTGATTTTAGCATGGGCAGGCCTTGGTTTTTTGGTTCTAAAAGGGCGAGAATCTGTTCTTTAGTCATTTTTGCAATTTTTATCTTTATATTAAATTAACAAATTGCTTCGGCCTCTGGCAATAGGATTCAGGGGCACGCTCGAAAACCCCGGCGAGGTTTTCTCGCTAACATTCGCCGTCGCTCTTCTCGCCTTCAGCTCGAATCCTTGCCCGCTTCGGCTCATGATTACCCCTGAATCCTATCATCAGAGGCCTCATTCCTGTGATGGTTTGTGTTACAATGTGACCAATGGAAAAAACCGCCGTCCAAATCGTCAAAACGTTCCAGAAAGCCGGATACGAGGCGTATTTCGCCGGCGGGTCGGTGCGCGACATGCTGATGGAAAAAGAGCCACAGGATTTTGATATCGCGACCTCCGCGAAACCGGATGAAATTGAAAAGCTTCTTAAAAAAACCTTCCCTATCGGCAAACAGTTTGGCGTGATTTTGGCAGTGGTGAACGGGCACCATTTCGAGATCGCCACGTTCCGTTCCGACAGCTCCTATTCCGATGGCCGGCGGCCGGACGCGGTGCTTTTTAAAACGGCGAAGGAAGACGCGGTGCGGCGCGATTTCACCATCAACGGGCTGTTTTACGACCCCGTCAAAAAGAAGGTCATTGATTACGTGGGCGGGCAGGATGACATCAAAAACAAGGTCATCCGTTTTATCGGCGAGCCGCACGAAAGGGTGAAAGAAGACCATTTGCGGCTGCTTAGGGCCGTCCGTTTTAAGAACAACCTGATATTTGAGTATGACCCGATGACCAAAAAAGCCGTGGAGGAATTGGCGGAACTTGTGGACGACATTTCCCGCGAGCGCGTGGCCGACGAGATGACCAAGATGCTTTTGCGCCCGCACCGCGCGCATAGCATGAAGGAACTGGACCAGTTTGGCATCCTGGAACGCATCATCCCCGAACTTGTCGCTTGCAAGAGCGTGAAACAGCCGCACGAGTACCACCAGGAAGGCGATGTGTTCACCCATGTGCTCAAGTCGCTTCATGATCTGCCGCAGGAATGGGCCACTAAAGAACTGGTTTGGGCCGTGTTTTTCCATGATTTGGGCAAGCCCGCCACTTATCAGGAGAAAACCGACCGTATCCACTTTGACGGCCACGCGCCGCTTTCCGCGCATATCGCTGAAAAAATCCTGCGGCGGCTTAAATTTCCCACAGCGCAAATCACCAAAATCTGCTGGCTGATCGAACACCATATGTCCGTGGGCTACATCCCCGAAATGCGCCGCGCCCACCAGGCGGCCATGTTTTGGCATCCTTGGTTTGAAGACCTCCTGCGCCTGCTTTACTGCGACGCGCACGGCGCTATCCCCGTGGACTTGTCGCTTTACGACCAGCTGATGAAAATGTATAAAGATTTCAGGGATGAAAAACTTCTTGAATCGCATTTCCATACCCTCGTTACAGGCGAAGAAATCATAAAAGAATTTGGCATCCCGCCCAGCCCCGCTGTTTCGGAAATACTCGCTTCCGTGCGCGAAGCGCAGATAGAAGGCGACGTAAAAACGAAGGCGCAGGCGAAAAAATTCATCAAAAAGATCATCGATTCTTTACCTAAAATATCTTAATCCAACCTTCCATGAGCCACGAATTTTGTTCCACCCGCCTTAAAAAAGTGCAGGCCTCGCCTATACGCAAGCTGGTGCCTTTCGCCCTTGAGGCGAAAAAACAGGGCGTCCATGTTTACCATTTAAATATCGGTGATCCGGACGTGAAAACGCCCGAAGTTATGATTGATGTTTTGCGCCAATGGGAGAAAAATCCTATCGGTTATGACCATTCCAAAGGTAACGCGGCCTTCATTGACGCGCTTATCGGTTATTACCATAAGCTGGGTTTCGGTTATCTGAAACCGGCCGATATCCAGGTGGCTACCGGCGGGTCGGAGGCCATCAGCATGGCGTTTTTCGCCACGTGCGAGGCGGGCGACGAGGTCATTGTTTTTGAGCCGTTTTATACCAATTACAACGGCTACGCCACGGTTAACGACGTCAAATTGGTCCCGATTTTAACGAAGATTGAAAACGGTTTCCACCTGCCCGCGCGGGAGGAAATCGAAAAAAAGATTACGCCGAAAACCAGGGCCATCCTTTACTGCAACCCCAATAATCCCACGGGCACGGTTTACACGAAAGAGGAAATCGAAATGCTCGTGGACATCGCGAAAAAATACAACCTCTTCCTGATGTCCGACGAGGTTTACCGCGAGTACGCCTATGACGGCCGCAAACAAATTTCACTCCTCCATTACATGCCGCAGTTGCCCAAGCAGTTGATCGTTTTAGATAGCCTCTCCAAGCGCTACAGCCTGTGCGGGGCGCGCCTTGGCGTGCTCATATCGCTGAATTCCGACATCATGGAAGGTATCCTCCGCATTGGCCAGGCGCGGCTTTCATCGGGCCTTGTTGACCAGGCCATTGGCGCGGCGCTTAAAGACGTCCCTGATTCTTATTTTGCCGAAGTGCATAAGGAGTATGAAACGCGGCGTGATGTGCTTTTTGAGGGACTTAAAAAAGTCCCCGGCATTGTCATTCCCAGGCCAGAAGGCGCTTTTTATTCCATCGTGAAACTGCCGGTGAAAGATAGTGAACATTTCGCCCAATGGCTGCTCACCGATTTCCGCGATAACAACGAAACGGTTATGGTGGCTCCCGCGGGCGGGTTTTACGCGCAGCCGGATTTAGGCAAACACGAAGTGCGCATCGCCTATGTGCTTAACGCCAAAGACCTGAAGCGGTCCATTGAAATTATCGAGAAAGCGCTCGCGGTTTATCCCCAAAAAATATAAGGGGGCCAAAGTAGCGCCATTTCTCTTAAGTGTGTTATCCTGATATCCGCTTTTAATATTTTAATACGGGATGGCGAAACCCTTTGTCCACCTCCATTTGCACACGTACTACTCCCTCCTTGATGGGCTCAGCCCCCCGGAGGCGTATATCAAAAAAGCGGTGGAACAGGGGTGCCCGGCCATCGGGATCACCGACCACGGCGTGATGCATGGGCCGATTGAGTTTTACCAGTACTGCAAAAAGCATAACATCAAGCCGGTTTTGGGGTGCGAAGTGTACGTCGCGTTTAATAAGCTCACCGATAAACGCTCGCAGATCGACAACAAGCGCACCCATCTCACGCTTCTTGCCGAAACACGCGAAGGTTACGAAAATTTGCTAAAAATGACCACGGTGGCGCACATGGAAGGCTATTATTACAAGCCGCGTGTGGATTGGGACTTGCTCAAAAGGCACAGCAAAGGGCTCATCGCGCTGAGTGGCTGCCTGCAAGGGGATCTGGCGCAAGCCATTCTAGATGGCAGCGAAGACCGCCTGAAAGAGCTCACTGAACGTCTGGTCTCCATTTTTGGCAAAGACCACCTTTACCTGGAGTTACAGCACCATCCTGAATTGCCTGCCCAACAGACCGTGAATGACAGGCTTATCCGCCTTTCCAAAGAAACCGGCATCCCCCTTGTGGTCACAGGGGACGTGCACTACCCGAACCCCGAGGATAACGTGGCGCATGATATCATGCTGTGCATCCAAACCGGCAAAAACCTGAACGACACGGGCCGCATGAGCATGATGGACGCTGATTTTTCCATGCATGACCCTGATACGATCTGGGAAGATTTCGCGCATGTGCCCGAGGCTTGCGAAAATACCGTAAAAATTGCCGAGCGGTGCAACGTGGATTTTAATTTTAACGTCCACCGCATCCCCTCTTTTCCGGTGCCCCAGGGGAAAAGTCCCGCGGATTATCTGCGCGAGCTTTGTTATGAAGGCTTGTCTCAAAAATACAAGTCCGCCGACCCTACGCTTAAAGAACGCTTGGATTACGAACTCAAAGTCATTACGGACATGGGTTTTGTGGGTTACTTCCTTATTGTGTGGGATTTTGTCCGCTGGGCCAAGGAGCAGGGGATCATCGTGGGGCCGGGGCGCGGTTCCGCCGCGGGCGCGCTCACGTCATATTGTCTCGACATCACCACTATTGACCCCTTGAAATACGGGCTGCTTTTTGAACGCTTTCTTAACCCCGCCCGTATTTCCATGCCGGATATCGACCTGGATTTTGCCGATAACCGGCGCGACGAGGTCATTGAATACGTGGCCAATAAATACGGGCGCGACCGGGTGGCGCAAATCTGCACTTTCGGAACCATGGCCGCCCGCGCCGCAGTGAAAGACGTCGGCCGCGTTTTAGGCCTGCCTTTTGCCGAGATGAACGAGTTTGCCAAGCTTATCCCTGAACGGCCGGGCACTACTTTGCGCGAGGCTTATGAACAGTCGCCGGAACTCCGCGATGCCATCGGAAAAAACGAGGCATTCAAGCAGATTTTTGAGAACGCCTTAAAATTGGAAGGGGCCGTGCGCCATGTTTCTGTTCACGCGTGCGCTGTGGTCATCGCTGACGAGCCGCTTACCAAATACACCGCGCTCCAGTTTCCCCCCAAGGACGAACACGGCATCATCACCCAATATTCCGCCAAGCCGCTTGAATCGCTTGGCCTGCTTAAAATGGATTTTTTGGGCCTTAAGAACCTCACCATTTTGCAGACCACGCTCAAGATCATCGAGCGGACGAAAGGGAAAAAGATCAACCTGAAGCAGATCCCTATTGACGACAAAAAAACGTTCGCGCTTCTGGCCCGCGGCGAGACCACCGGCGTGTTCCAGCTGGAATCGGCGGGCATGAAACGCTACCTCAAGGAACTGCGGCCTACCGAATTTGAAGACATCATCGCCATGGTGGCGCTGTATCGTCCCGGCCCCATGGACTGGATCCCCGATTACATCGGCGGCAAGCACGGCAAAAAGAAAATCACTTATTTGCACAAGAGCCTGGAGCCCATCCTGAAAACCACTTACGGCATTGCCATTTACCAGGAACAAATTTTACAGATCGCCCAGGTGTTCGCCGGATTTTCGCTGGGCGAAGCGGATTTGCTGCGGCGTGCCATCGGCAAAAAGATCGCTTCCGAACTGATGGCCCAGCGCGAAAAATTTATACAGGGCGCTGTTAAAAACGGGTATTCGGAGAATTTGGCCGTCACTATTTTTGAAAAAGTGGTGGAGCCTTTTGCCGGTTATGGGTTCAATAAAAGCCACGCGGCGGGGTACGCTGTTATCGCTTATGAAACCGCTTATCTTAAGGCCCATTTCCCCACCGAGTTCATGACGGCGCTTATGTCCGCTGACCGCGGAAATACCGATCGTGTGGTCATTGAAATCGGCGAATGCGAACAAATGGGCATCCAGGTATTGCCGCCCGATGTGAATGAGTCGCGTTCCAATTTTACCGTCGTTGAAGACGGCAAAATCCGTTTCGGGCTTTCCGCCATCAAGGGTTTGGGCGAAGGCACGGTGCGTATGATCATTGAGGCGCGTGAGGCGGCTGGCCCTTTCAAATCGCTCGAGGATTTCGCAAAGCGCATTCCCGGAAAACTGCTCAATAAGAAAACCTTGGAAGCCATGGCGTTCAGCGGGGCGATGAGCACTTTGGGAGAGCGGAACCAGATCGGTTTGAATTACGAGGCCATTTCCGATTTTGCCAAAAACGCCGACAAAAATTACCAAACCGGCCAGGCGGGGCTCTTTGATGATTTTGTTGGCGAACAAGCGGTGGACAAGCTGGAACTTCCCGCTGTGGAGCCCGCTCCCCTGAGCCAATGCCTGAAGTGGGAAAAGGAATACCTTGGCCTTTATGTCTCTTCGCATCCCTTGGCGGGGACGTCGAAGTTTTTTGAGAAAAAGACCATCCCGTTTGACCAACTGAAAACCAAATCTGTCGGCAAGCCCATTAAAGTGGGCGGGCTGATCACTTCTTTTCGGAAAATCACCACCAAAAAAGGCGATATGATGGCTATTCTGATGCTTGAGGATACCTCCGGAAAAGGCGAGGCCGTTGTTTTCCCTAAGGATTATCCCAAAATTGCCGACCAATTGGCCGAAGACATTGTCGTTCTAATCGACGGTAACCTGGAAAAGCGTATGGGAGACGTGCAGGTAGTGGCGAAAAATTTTAAGGTAATGACCCTGGAAGAATTGCAGAAGGCGGCCAAGGCTGAAAAATTGTGGGTCGAGGGAGAAAAGATCATCCGCGTTTCACGGCATGACCTGGAGGATGAAGAAGTGGCGGAAGCCGAAGAAGTGTTAGTTGTGAAAGATGAAAAAGTCACCGAGCTTGCCAACAATTCCCTTTTTACCAACCCCTCCGCGCGCCAAATCGTTATCAACCGCGAAGCGGACAAAAAGCTTTTTTCCGATTTAAAAGCCTTGTTTATGGCTAATCCGGGCAAAGATTCGATAGAAATCGTGATCGGCGAAAAAGTGGTGCCGGTACCTATCAAAGTTAAATGGCAGCCGTCCCTTCAATCGGCTATCGATGATATTTTGAATGCACCTCTTTGAGTTTGCGGTTGGTGATGTGGGTATAAATTTGTGTGGTGGTGATGCTCGCGTGGCCCAGCATTTCCTGTACCGAACGGATATCGGCGCCATTGATCAGCAATTCGGTCGCGAACGAATGGCGGAGCGTGTGCGGCGTCACTTTTTTGACGATGCCGGCCATGTAGGCCGCTGTCCGCACCATTTCCTGGATGGAATAAGCCGTCAGGCGGCGGCGTTCGCCTTTTATGTCTAATTCATCCGCTTTGCCCGCCCTTGGCCGGCGGTGGTTCAGAAAAAGCGGGCCTAACGTATCGTTCCGCGCGGCGAGGTATTCCTGTATCCATGTTTTGGCGCGGCCGGAAAGGAACACAATCCGTGTTTTCTGCCCTTTACCGCGCACCTGGAATTCGCCGCGTTCCAAATTCACTTGGTCGCGGTTAAGTCCTGCAAGTTCGCTGACGCGCAGGCCGGTGCTGTATAAAAGTTCGAGGATGGCGCGGTTCCGGAGGCCGGTGATTTTGCTTGTATCCACGGCGCGGAACAGCATTTCTAGCTCTTCCCGAGTCAAATATTCAACGGCGCGCTGCGGAATTTTGGAAAGCTCAATTTTTTCCGGTTCCAGCGTCTTCCAGTCGCGCTTGACGCAGTACTTTAAAAACGCCCGCAGCGCGATGACATGATAATTTTGCGTCTTGATGGCCAGTGCCGGAGCCAGGCGGTTCAGATGCAGGCGATATTTTTTTATCATCTCCAAATCAATCGCGCCGATATCCGCGTCCCCCGCAAATTTCATAAAACGCTCCAAATAATGCGCGTAGTTTACCAGTGTTTTTTGCGACTGGTTTTTTTCAATTTCACAATATTCCAAAAAATGGCGTGTTGCTTCGGATAACTTCATGGTTTTATTTTAATCCCGTACAATCTATTGCGCAAAGTGTTTCAACAAGAAGTCATGGCATTTCCGGATGGCCTGTCCCCGGTGGGAAATGGCATTTTTTTCATGCTTACCCAAGGCCGAAAACACTTTATCCTTCCCGTCCGGCAGGAATACGGCCGAAAGGGGGATGCCCGGTTCCAGCGCCACTTGCGGTTCAGGCAAAATTACCCCTTTGCATTCACCCCGGAATGTCAGCGTTTCTTCGCCGGGGCGGTAAAACGCCACAACCGAAATGAATTCGGCGCGGCGGTTTTGCTCTTTGGCCAGCCGTTTTAAAAAATAGTCCAGCCATTCCTTATCGTTTGCTTTTTCGCCCGCGCCCCAGCGGCGTGTTTTTACGCCAAGTTCTCCGGCTAACGCGTCCGCCATAATACCCGAATCGTCCGCGATCGTCGGCAGGCCGGTTTTTTTCCCAAAAAATTCCGCCTTGATCATGGCGTTTTCCTCATACGTTTCGCCGCCTTCATGCACGTCTTCCCCAATTTTTTCATCGTTCAGCGAAACGAACTTGAAAGGCAGGTCGTGCAGGACTTCCATCAGTTCTTTAAACTTGCCGTAATTGTGCGTGGCGACGAGGATTTTTTGCATGGCCTAAAGCCTTATTTTCGCCCCCGTCATTTCCAGCGTCTTGATCACGGTGGTGTGGATATCTTTCACCTCCTCGTCTTTGAGCGTCCTATCTGGCGCCTGATATGTGATGGAAAAGGTCAGGGCGCGCTCGTTTTCGGTGATCTTGTCGCCCGTATATTCATCAATTAGGTCAATTTTGGCAATAAGGGATTGGTCCGCTTTTTTGATAGCCTTCATGTACTGCTCGGCAAGACTTTTTTTGGGAATCAGGATACTCACGTCCAGTTGTACCGAAGGAAAGCGGGGCAGCTCATGGTACAAGGGATGGCGGTCCATGTTTAAGGCGTACATTTCTTCCATGTCCACTTCCGCAACCACCACTTGTTCCTTGATATCAAAATTTTTGAGGATTTGCGGGTGTACTTCATATAAAATACCGACAACTTTATCCTTGATGGTTAAGTCCGCCACACGCCCGGGGTGGTGCCATGCCGGTTTTTCCGTTGAAGCGGAAACGGCGGGCCTGAATCCAAGCTGTTCCATGGCGCCCTCAAGAGCCCTGAAGTCTTCGCCGGCCGTTAGGGCGATAAGGTTATTTTTTTCGCTATGGTTTTGGCCGTCGGTTTTTTCATAAATCTTGCTCAGTTCAAATAATCGGAAGTGGGGCGTGTACCGCAGATTTTGTGCCACGGTTTGGAGTGTCCAGGGCAAAAGTGACGGGCGCATCAGCGAAAGGTCGGAAGAAATGGGGTTGGCCACTTCAATCGTCCGCTCCTCTTTTGCCATGCCGCATTTGGTCAAAAGTTCCTGGCCAAGGAAGGCGAATGTGCAGATCTCGTCAAAGCCGAGAGCCGCCAATTGGTTTTTGACCGCTTTGTCCATTTCGCGATG